>JAHJOQ010000082.1 GCA_018820315.1 Candidatus Zixiibacteriota bacterium
CAAAGTCGCAATATTGCCAGCCCTCTTCTTAGATAATATCTTCAAGTCTCAGCTTGTTAAAACTAACGCAAGGGGGTACCTTCATGTTCAGTATCCCTAATTTAGTCAATCACCTCATCAGTCACTCATTAACCCTGCCAGCAAGCTCCATTATTGCATTGGCCAGTCCCGTGATTCCATGCAGTTCGATGTCTGGAGTCTCGTACGGGATACGCGGTTGTTGGTGTCTGTGAAGACCTCCGCGCACAAGCACCGTCTTCATGCGCAGGAGTCTGGCTGGGACGATGTCCTTATCTATCCGATCTCCGACGGGCAGAAGCACCTGATTGCATCTTCAATATCCAGCTCATAATGCCGCATCGAGTAATCCGGCACAACGGACTTAAGCGTCTCCACAGCAATCCCGGCGCGCACTCTCTCATGCTCAGATTCGTCGAGAATTACGCCACCCGCGTCAAGCAGAACGGTAGAAATTGTCATTGGAGGTCCCCTATCCCGCTTTCGGTCTGGATCCGGACTGTGCGGCATTCCAACTTGCAGTGATGACTGGAATCTGTGAACGCAGGTCATCGCGCATGTTCTGAATGACCCAGCCCTGACTGCTCGCCAATCGGCGCAGTCTTTTTCCCGGAGCAACGGCGATCGCATTGTGTACTCGACCCAGCAGGAATCGGTCATCCCAGTGATCGGCGATGCCGGTGGTCATACCCCAGGTACATCCGTTCTCATTAAGCCACTTCTGAGCATACTGCACTTTGCGAATTCCCCTGGGATGTCTTGCAGTCAGACGCCCGGTATAGATGCCATTGCGAATCTCAGGGTCCGCCGCAATGACATCGGCGATACGCAGATAACTTGCCATCTTCATGGCAAGCGGACGCGGGGTTCCGCTGAGGAGGATCTGTCTTGCCCCTCGTTCGCGCAAATCGAGCACAGTTGCAGCCGCTGCCGAAGAGATATCCGGGAGAATCGAATCAGCCCAGCAAGATTCAAGCAGTTGCTCAACTTCTTCGACAGCCCGCCCCCTGAGGTATGCTATCTTAATCTTGTGCCAGCCGGGAGGCCAGTCAAGTGTGAGTCTTGCGGCACTACGCGCCAAGTATGGAATGGTGGCATGGCCATGTCTGCGTAAATATGCCAGGAAGCACCGTTCGAGACTCCCATCGATCAAGGTTCCATCAATATCCCAGAATACAACCTGATCAGGCATGGGCACCTTCACCCTGGATAAGCTTGAATCCCTCGACTACGACCGGGATTCCTCGAACGATACAGACAATTGTTGCGACAATGGCACACCAGTAGCCAATAGCAAGGCCCGTACCAACCCACGCCGTTGCAACGACCGGCCAGCGCACCAGTACTTCATCAAGCACGGCGAAAAGAAGCAACCACCCATAAGAAAATGCTTTCAGAATGGCATATGAAGTCCGCATGATTGGAGAGCCGGTGATGAATCGTCCGATTCGAGATTTCATCATCGTCTTTTTGCCGAATCCGGAGTATCCGAGGCTGAGAGCGTACCCACGAATACTGTCGGTCAGAATTCCTCGTGATATGACTATCACCGGAATCCAGATCGGCACCAGATCGAGATCAGCGAGAATAATCCAGAGAACATTCTCGATTATCCTGTCAGCAGCGACATCAAGGACACTCCCAAGAGTCGTCGACTGATGAAGCTTGCGCGCCAGATGACCATCGAGCCAGTCTCCGATGATTACAAGGACCGCAACGAGGGCAGCGAGAAGACGGGACCAAATACTGTCTCCGTAGGCGAGCATGACCAGCAAGAAGACCATCGATAGACGAGTGACGGTAACAATATTGGGCCACGTAATACCAGCAACCATACCGACCTCCAATCGGTGAGTGCACGTTTGCCCTGGCAATGTGCCATTGGGTCAACTTATGTGTTGTACGAGTGATGCACAAGTCAGTTCCGGCTGGTCTGCCGAGAATGCCGGAGATATCTGACATGCCAACATGAAGGATCACCGTCAATGATCCCGAATATCAAAGCTTCACCAAAATGGTGAAGAATGGTGTAGAATTGTTGCTTGACACTGCAGAGATGCGGAATTATAATCTACTGTCGTATGTTGGGCTCCACATTATTAGTACTTGAGCGGAGAGGCTTGTGCCTTGACACGTGACCTACTGCAGCAGCTTTCGCGCTTCTTCTGCGCGACCAACGGGGAGGGGTAACATGGAATTGTCTGAACTTGTGGTCGTTTGCATTTCTGCGTTTGCAGCCGTTTTTGTGCTTCTTTCAATCCTCGCTTTCGTGATGCGACTGATACTGGTGGTGTTTCCTGAAAGAGAGAGCGGAGGCGATGCCACGATGATCGCGGCAGTCGCCTCAGCGCTTTCGACCGTATATCCCGGAACTCGGATTACTAAGATAGAGGAGATCAAATGATATTCACTGAAACGAAGAAAAACATTCGAGTGATGTTTACTCCGTTCAGGGACGGACTTCAGAGCTCGTTTGGTGGCAAGGTAAGACTGAATGACTTCCTTCCCGCAATGGTCGCCTCCGCAAAAGAGGCCGGGATTCATCACTTCGAGTTTGGCGGCGGTGCTCGCTATCAGGCACCCTGCTTCTACCTGGGGGAGGATCCATTCGAGACAATGCAGAAAATTCGGGATGCGGTTGGTCCTGAGCCTGATCTTCAGATCCTCACTCGGTCCGTGTCTGGTGTGACACTGACTACGCAGTCGATCGAGGCTCTTCAGCTCCAGGCCAAGCTAATGAAGCAGTACGGCACCACTTGGGATCGCAATTTCGACTATATGAACGACGTCGAGAACCTTGTGAAGACCGGAAAGCCGATCGTCGACGCCGGAATGCACCATCAAGTGTGTATTGCTCTGATGGGGCTGCCGTTCCACTCTGACAAAGTCCACACCGCGAAGTTCTACATCGACATCGGGAAGCGTTTGCTCGACAGTGGAATTCGCATCGACAGCATTTGTCTTAAGGACGCCAGCGGCACAACTGATCCCAAAACATGCTACGATACTGCCGTCGGTCTCAAAAAGATTATGCCTCCAGAGATGCCCCTATGGCAGCATACGCATGACACCGCGAGCATTGCGGTCGCTTGTTATATGGCCGGGATTCAGGGCGGAGTCGATGGCATCGACCTCTCAGTGCGGCCGATGGCAAGTGGAACAGTGCAGCCAGACGTTCGCTCGATGGCTCACGCCCTTAAGGGAACCGGTTTCGAACTCGATATCGACCCGAATAAGATGAATATGATCGAGGACATGCTTAACGAATCGATGAAAGACTACGCCTTCAATCCAACTACAACCACCCCGGACGCCCGGGTGGTGGGATTCCCGATGCCGGGCGGGGCTATCGGTCCGAATGTTCACATGATGGTAAAGGCAGGAGTGCTGCACAAATACGGCGAAGTCCTCGCGGAATTCCCTGTGGTCGTGGAAGCAGGAGGTGCGTGGACATCGGTAACTCCGGGAAGCCAGCAATACTGGCTGCAGGCGTTTAACAACGTCCTTTACGGACGATGGGAGAAAATCGACGCCGGATACGGAAGAGCTGTGCTCGGATATTTCGGCAAGACCCCGCTTCCTCCTGATCCGGAGGTGGTCAAGAAGGCTTCTGAACAGCTCGGAATGCCGATATTCGATGGCGATCCGCTCGAGGCGGCGCCGAAGAATATCGAACCGGCGAAGAAAGCTCTCGAGGAGTTGAATTTACCTGTCAATGACAAGAACATTTTCCTGGTAGTCGGCTCGATGGTCCCCGGAAAGAAGATGGAAGTGAACGAGGGAATCAGGCTGTTAACTGGCAAACCGAAGATCGATGTTCCTCTCAAGAAGAAGGAAGAACCGGCACCTGCTGCCGCAGCGGCACTGACCGGTACTTCCGCAAGTGCTCCGGTTGTGACCGGACCGGTGACATCCAAATGTGTTGTGAGCGAGAATGGCAAAACCAGGACATTTATGGTTACAGTCGAGCCAGCTTCCGGCGGAGCGGTATCGGCGCCAGCGTCGGCTGCCACTCCTGCGACAATGCCGATGTCGGGTAACGGCACCAAAGTTCACTCGACATTCGCTGGTCTCGTAGAAGTAGTCGATATTCTTGTTCAAGTCGGTGACAGTGTAGCGAAAGGCAGCGTGGTTGCCGCCGTCGAAACAATGAAGGCCAAGCATGATATCAAAGCGCCATGTGACGGAAAGGTCGCATCGATCGATGTTAGAATCGGTGATGAGATCGACTCCAGCAAACCGATCATGACCATTTCATAAGAAGAGACGTCGCATGGATACATTATTTGAGCTTCTTCAACAATCCGGCTTCGCAAACATCTCTTTTGGCAATGTTGTCATGTTTGCGGTTGCCGGAACGCTTATCTACCTCGCCATTGCCAGGAAGTATGAGCCTTTGCTGTTGATCCCAATCGGGTTCGGCGCACTGCTTGCAAACCTGCCGCTCGCGGAAATGGGTTCGTATGGCAATGGCATTATGGCGCTGATCTATGATAAAGGCATCAAGACGGAACTCCTGCCGCCAGTTATATTTCTCGGGGTGGGAGTATTAACTGACTTCCGACCGCTACTGGGAAGACCGATCACATTTCTGCTCGGTGCTGCCGCCCAACTGGGGATTTTCGTAGCTGCTCTCGGTGCTGCCTTCTTTCTCGGATTCAATTTCAAGGAGGCTGCAAGTATCGGTATCATCGGAGGTGCGGATGGCCCTACATCCATATTTCTTGCATCGCAGTTAGCGCCGCATCTTCTCGGGCCGATAGCAGTGGCAGCTTACAGCTACATGTCGCTTGTGCCGATCATCCAGCCACCCATCATGCGGATGCTGACCACAAAGCACGAGAGAGCGATCGACATGCCGCAGCTCAGGCAGGTGTCCAAAACAGCGGCAATTCTGTTTCCGATAGTGACCGGGATCATCGCCTGCCTTGGCATACCGTCAAGCGCGCCGCTGATCGGGATGCTGATGTTCGGTAATCTTCTCAAGGAATGCGGCGTGGCGGAGCGGCTCCGCAAGACCGCCGGTGGGTCATTGATAGATATTGTCACAATCTTCCTCGGTCTCGCCGTGGGAGCGACGATGAGTGCTGGGAACTTTCTCAACATCGCTACTCTGAAAATCCTTGTCCTCGGCGCGGTCGCATTCTCTTTCAGCACCGCGGGAGGCGTATTGTTTGCCAAGCTGCTTAACCTGTTCTTGAGCGAAGGCAGGAAGATGAATCCATGCATAGGTGCAGCAGGAGTTTCGGCCGTGCCGATGTCTGCGCGAGTCGTTCAAAAATTCGTGTCGGACGAGACCGATGGCCAGGTAAATGTACTTATGAAGGCAATGGGACCGAATGTTGCCGGCGTGATCGGCTCCGCGGTTGCTGCAGGAGTGTTCCTTACGCTACTGCGATAGCAAACTGGTTGGTAGATAAATAGACCAAATACGAACCCCGCCCGAATTCGGGCGGGGTTTCTGTATGTCTGCGTGATATGTCGTCAGATTACGGACATGCCGCGCAAGGCGCAGGGCCGCCTGAAAATATGTGACTCACCAAATACACCGCATCGTCTATGTCGACTTCTCCGGAGCAGTCCGCATCACCTGCCTCCATGGGATCAGGTGCCGCACCTCCACCGAAGATATATTGGATCAGGGCTACGGCATCATCGATATCGATAGTCCCAGAGCCGTCGGCATCACCGCACAAATAAGGCTGCTCACTCGTAACGATCAGATTGACTGGAATCGCCCATGGGTTCTCCAGTTCGTCAGGATCATTAGAGTAAACATTGATGACAGACGCATAAGTGCCTTCCTCAAGACCATTCGTATTGACTTTGGCTATAAGCGTATCAGCTTCACCCGGAGCAACTTCGCCTTCAGCCGGACCGACAGTCAGCCAGAGGGCTGGAGCCATGAACTCGACCGCCAGATTGTTCTTGATGTAGGAAGAGTTGAACACGGTCGTTAGACCGTCATCGCCGGTTGCATTCTCAATGCCCACCGTGGAACTAAGCACATCAAACCCGGCACCTACCGAAAGGTACTGGATACGAATCCTGCCGCTCGAGTAGATCATCACCTCGGCATTTATGACATCGCCTGCTGACGCGCCAAACTCCGGATAATCAACAAACTGGATCACAAGATGATCACCGTCAGACACGTAGTATGTCTTCGATCCGGGATTCGCGCCGTCTATCGGATTAAGATCATCCCAACACCATGAAATAATATTGTTGGGAACACCAGCGGATGGAAGAACTGTATTCGTACGACTGAGGTAGCCGTCAGTGGGTCCAAATCCGATCAATCCGTTCGAAGTGATATAGAATTCATCGTACGTGATACCGTAGTAGTTGAAAGAGAACCCAATCGGGAACGGACCAACGAAATTGTCATCATCGAGACCCGCAACCTCTGTGCCTGTCGCCTGGATGTCCTCCCATGCAAACACGGGACCGCCGGGTTCATCGGAATCCACCCACAGGTAGCCGAACAGATCGGGACCACCGGCATTGAACCGGACATCGTATCCTTCTCGTGTATCCACTGCACCTTTGATGTCCTCAAAGGAATCGAGGAAGCCTTCGGGATATGTTCTGTAAGCCGGCTCAACCGGGCCCTGTAGCAGGAGTCTGCCTGCAAGGCTCTCCTTATCGAACACAGGTACTGTCTTGACGGTGTAAGTAAGAGTCCCCGGACCGCCGTTGTTGATACCAATTTCGGATTGAGCGGAGTCGCCGACCTGAACCATAAAGTCGAGAGCCGTCGGCAAGATCGCGATCGACGGCGCATAGTCGATTCTGAGATCATCAACAAACCACTCATCGCTGGCCGCTGCCGAACCGAAACTGCTCATCCTGATCTGGAATGAGTTGTGCAATGCATCCATCGGAAGCGGTATCTGAACAAATTCGAATTCTGTCATGTCAGGGCCGCTGCCCAATTGCCTACCCAGCTCAAGCCAGTACCCTGATGAGTTCTTATATTCAAACACGAGATCGTCGCCTGTCTCAGGCGAATCGCCCGGACCGGTTCGTTGATAATAGTACATAAACAATGCGCCGGATTGACCGGAGAGATCGATTAACTGAGATACCATCGAGTCAATTCCGCCATCCAGACAGATCGAATACGGCGGTGACGGAGGCTGGTATGCATTGCTCTTTATGACTCCGCCTATATTGACCATCCAGTGACTCATGTCGACTGTGGCAGTCTCAAACTCTTCCTGCCACGGTATCGGTGCCGGCGAACCGGCGGAGATCGTGGCAATGATAGCCTCGCCTTTCACTTCCGCACCACCAGAAGCCGCTATCGCAAACATCGTGTCCGCGCTATTGAGCGGGGCATCTGCCGGAATGGCGATCTTCGCCATCACAAACATAGAATCGTTGGGATTCACGCTCGGAGTCACTGTGATCTGCAGAGTCCCGGTCTCATCCCAGAAGGTGCATGCCCAGGTACCCAGCGAGTCACCGAGAGTGTACTGATCGGCGTATAAACCCTCATTGTACAGACAAAGCATATAGACAGCGTAATCACCCGCCGGACCGTACTGCTCCTGGAATGATGGGCTTATACGGACTTGGTATTCAGCAGGGTGACCTACGTAAATATTATCCACGAACCAATCGTCATAAGATCCTACAGTGCCCGAGTTCCAGAAACGGATTCTGAATCCGGCATGATATGCTCCAACTGGCAATGTCAGGGATGATTTGACAAACTCAGTCATATCGGGATCGCCTCCCGAATGAGTGGCTATGTTGTGCCAGACACCGAATTCATCAAGATAGTCGACGCGAAGGTCGTCAGCTAACTCCGGCGAGTCTCCGCCTCCGCACAACTGATACTCATATGTCACGATGACATTCGATTCATTCTTGAGATTGATGGACTCAGAGATGAGTGTATCACCGCCGGATGGGTTGCCGTTGAAGTTTATGCTATATGGCGGAGAGGGCTCTTCAATACCGAGAGTGCTGATAACAACACCGGCGCCCCTGTCCCACTTGTAAGTATCGAGTGTCGTAGTGAGGAATGTTTCTGTGAAAGGTATCGGCCATGGTTGACCCAAAGAGATCGTCTTCACAGCAACTCTGTCGCTGACAGCTCCGTCTCCGGCCGATGTCGCAACGACATCTATGCTATCGGACTCACCTTCCCAACTCGAAGGTATTATGACTCTCACTTTGAAATCGAATGAGGCATCAGCGATGAGCGAAGATGATTCGGTGATTTCGGTAATGCCGGCCGCGTCCCAGAACGTAGTGGGCCAGGTAGCATTCTCGGTGCTCAGCGAGTACGAATCATCAAGCACGCCATCGTTCGTGACAGAGAGATCATACCATGCCGTGTCGTCAACCGCCGCCATCTGCGAGCTGAACTCCGGCCTAAGAAGCACACCGTAGTCGATCACTCTGAATGTGAAGGTCTCGGTAGTATCTTTATTGCCCGCAACATTGACGGCGAAGAAGTAATAGTTGATGACCGTACCGGGCGATTGAGCAGGAATCATGCCGTAATAATCGCCATCCGGTAATGTCGACTGCAACACTTCTTCATACCAGACGGAATTGACTTCGTAATAGAGCAGGAGCGAATCTGCTACGAGATCATCCTCTGAGAATATTGTGCAGCGTGCTTCATACGGATTCACAGCGTCCTTTGTATCGGGAAGCGGTGATGAGACGATGATAGCCAAATCCGATGTAACCGTAACGGCTTCCTGCACGGTTTCGCGATTGTATGCTGTCACAGTCAAAGTAAGTGCTTGACCGATTGGGAGCATTTCGCTGATAGGAATAGTGGCCGTGCCACCTGAATTCGTGTAGGCCGATCCGTACATGACGCCATCATGATAAAGAGCACATAATGCACCTTCGACGCCAACAGCCTCGACCGCATACTCTGTAGCGGCGAAGAACAGGGCGCCGTCATGAACCAGATTCATAGTGCCCGGAACATCGGTACGCACCTGGACGGATGGATCACCGAATATGTGCCATGTATCGTACATGCTGTAGCCAGCGGAACCAGGGTTCAGATCCATCATCTTGCACGAGCCATTAAAACAGAGTCCACCGTAAGTCGACTTCTGTTCCTGAATCAGGAGATGGCTGACTTCATCCTGCCCATCCATCGGAGGATTCCATGACTGGTTGATCGACGACATATACGCACCGATCGCGCCCGTAGGCGTAGATCCATTCGTGGCGCGCAACCATGCTTCCGCGAAGCATGTGTAGCCGTTGAACTGCCCGTTGACACATGCTACACTGATGATAAAGGGCAGCATATTGTTATTCACGAGAGCGTTAACATTGCTGTTGCTGAAGCCGGTCGTAGACCATGCAGTAGTGCTGCCATGACCGCAGTAATTGATAATACTTCGGCCGTTGTTGAGCGCGGTCGTGACCTGAGCGGCCGTTCCGCTTGGATCATAAATCTGATCGACTTCTGTGTACGTGTACGAGAGCAGCGAATCGCGGATCTTGCCCATATGCACATTATCATACTCGCCGCCGTTGTGTCCGGGTCCCTGGTTGGAAGCAATACCGGTCCCCTTATGGAACCATGTGCCTGCAAGAGGATTCTTCTCGTAGGTTATCGTACGCGCGACCTGAGTCTGTACATGCGCTGCAGTCTCTGCCGAGAAACGTCCTACGAAAATGTCGGGATAATCGTCACTTCCTGCTATCTTGGCGTATGTCGGGTCGGACGATCCTCCTGATGCAGTCGGTGTAGCGACTTGCGCGGCGTCACCCACCAGAAGCACGTATGCCAGGTCTGTCGTATCGTAGAAATCCTCAATGAAATTCTTTATCGATGTCGCATTGTTGCCAATGCTTGACACGTTGACCATCGTCGTCTTCATGCCCTTCTGCAATTTCCATTCGACAAGCGGCTGCATATCGGAGGCAAATGCGTCGTATGTGATGATCAGCAGGTCACCAGTCTCGCCCACCGGGACATACTTCGCGGCTCCATCATAGTTTATGAAGCGCTGTTTGTATATCATGTCGAAATCAGGTACGATCCCGGAATGTCTCATGTGAGAGTCAAATACATTAACCTCGGCAGGTCCGACATTCACGACCTCAACAGTCACCGACGTGTACACGCGCAGTGTGCGGGTGGCCGGATTGTAGGCAAAGGCATTGAGATCGATAACTGTTGCGCGATAATCTCTCAGAATGTACGGGGCGCGAATTGATGCCAGCACTTCCGGATAAAGATCGGCAGAACTGTAGACCGGGCCGAACTCGTATGGCACATCGTCAGGATTTATCGTACGGAGCAGATTGCCCTTAGAAGGCAGTACCGGGGTTTCAGAAAGCTCGACATACTCGGACAAAAGAACATTGATAGCCATCTTAGCATTGTCGGGTATGATAATGCTGCGACAAATGCGGGGCAACTCAGGTTCAGCTGCGTCGAGTCGATGACTCTCGTTGTCCAATTTGATCTTGAAATACGTCTCACCTTCGACGTCAACTGCCTCCTGTTCGAAGGCGCCAACATCGAAGCGAACGACTGTTCTCGTGTCGTTTGATTCCAGAACTGTAATATCGACGTCTTTCGTGGAGGAACCGAGTTCGATTCTCTCGGCGAACACGGAGGTTGCCGCCAAAAGAAGAATAACCAGAGTCGGTAGCAGAATCCTATGCATAATGCTCCTCTCTCACATTATATATGGTGAATTATATTTGCGTACCTATACGAGACCAAAAAGTAGATTTTATTATCCGCTTACGTGCCTGTAATATAATCCACTGACAGTTTTTTGCAAGATAAAATATGAATTCGTATGAATTCGTAAGCGTCTTATGCATCACTATTCCTGCCTTTCACAAATCGCCTCTGGAAGACAGCGACTGTCCTGAGGATCTGCAAATCACATAAAGCTGGTAGCTACAGAGGCTTATAGTCGCTGATCGTTACGGTGAGTGAGTCTGTTAGTATCTGTCAAGAATTCATGCTATTTGGTACTCTGTGAATTTTTTCACTTGACAGATGCGATTATAAATCTTATCATTTTAGTAAGAATTAGGCAGTTCACTGTCAATTGGATGGAGCCAGAATGAAATTCTCTACAAGAGCGAGATATGGAATGCGGATGATGATCGAGTTCGCTCGTGCACTCCGAAAGGAGCCGATGGTGACTCTGGGCAGAATCGCGAAAGTTACCGGAATCTCTACCAATTATCTGGCTCAGTTGGCAATCCCGTTGCGGAACAACGGCTTGTTGATCGGAACGGCTGGCAAGCGAGGCGGATATCAGCTAGGGAAGAAGCCCGAAGAAATTCTCGTGGGCGAGATTCTTACAGCGTTGCAGGGGAAAATCGGCCTGACCGACTGTACGCTAAATCCCGACATCTGCCTCAATAGTTCATTTTGCGAAGCGCGTATTGTCTGGGTGATCGCTTCTCATAAGATGACGGAGTTCTTCGACGGGTTCACTCTGGCTGATCTCGTCGACAAAAAATGGAAAGACAAAATACAGAAGCAGTACGATTTCATACCGCATCTGAATACAGATCAGTTCTTATCATCACTGGAGGATGCTGAGCAGAGTTGCCCGGCAACCCCCAGGAATTGAGTGAGAGGAGTCCAGTCTATGCAGGCTTTGCAACTAGTAACCTACATCTCGATCTTAATCGCGGCAGTGGCGATCATCGCGAAGGTGTTGAGATACGCTTCCACGCCCGAGCATTTCAGATGGGAACTCTACCCGGTGCCTCACGAGAAGGGACGAGCAGACTACGGCGGATCTTTCCTCGAGGAACTCGATTGGTGGAGCAAACCGCGCGAGTCTGACACGTTCAATGAATTGAAAGAAATGGCGGCTGAGGTGCTGCTGCTGAAGGGTGTGTATCACCACAACAAGAAAGTCTGGATTTTCTCACAGCCGTTCCATTTCGGTATGTACCTCTGTATCGGCTGGCTGTTTATGCTGCTGATCGGGAGTATCCTCGAGATAGCGGGCGTTGCCGTCTTCGCTGATGCCGGAATTGTCGGGAAGATAACTCACTACCTGACAGTTGTATGTGGTTATGCCGGGCTTGTGCTGACTGGTTTCGGAGCTCTGGGGCTGTTCTTCTGGAGGCTGACGGATCGTGACCAGCGAGGCTACAACTCACCTGCTGAGTACATCAATCTGACTGTGATTGGTCTCGTAGTTGCCGTGGCGCTAATCTCTCACATCACCATCGATCCGAGTTTCTCCTTTCTGCGCGGCTACGTGCAATCACTCGCTACCTTCTCAGCATTCACGAGCCCCGGATCCTGGTTCACTTATGAAGCAATCCTGGTGTCTCTTTTGATCATGTATATACCTTTGACCAGGATGTCGCACTTTGTCGCCAAGTACTTTCTTTATCATGCAGTACGGTGGAATGACGAGCCCAATATGCGAGGGAGCAAGATTGAGAAAAGTCTGCTGAAGCTGCTTGATCAAAACGTCGGCTGGAGCGCACCGCACATTCAGACTGGTAAGCCATGGAAAGAGGTGGCTAAGGAGATGAACAATGAGTAAGGTCGACATCAGGATAAAAGACATCAGCAAAAAGACGGATCAGCTCTTTGAGATTAAGCCCAAGGACCTTCCCAAACTGCCTTATCCATATGAAGATTGGGAAGATCCGCCGATTCCGGAAGTCTCTGAGGCAAAACGCGCAGGAAAGAACTTGTCGCTTGATGGCGTACTCAATGTGCCCGTTCCGGTACCTGAAACCGAAGAGGAGAAGGAGAAGCTCGTCGCTAATTTTCTCGAAGGTCTTCGCAAGCTCCTCTCCAAAGAGAACAACTGGATGTTTCTTGAGCCGTTGCTGCTGTCCCTGGACAACTGTGTCAAGTGTAACACCTGCTCAAACGCGTGCCCGATATTCGAGATGAGTGGCAGAGCGGAAATCTACAGGCCGCTGTTCCGCTCGGATATTCTGCGCCGGATCGTCAGGAAATACATCGCTCCGGGTGGAAAGCTTACGGCCAAGTTGACGGGAGCTGACATCGATCTGAACTATGAGACTGTCGCTCGCCTAGCGCAACTTGCGTATCGCTGCACACTGTGTCGGCGCTGCGCGCAGACCTGCCCTATGGGTGTCGACAATGGTCTGATTTCTCGCGAGATCCGCAAGCTCTTCAGTCAGGAGCTCGATATCAGGCCTGCGGAATTGCACTCTGAAGGCACAGTGAAGCAACTGCAATCCGGCTCTTCGACCGGAATTAGTCCTACCGCGCTGATGGATCTGTTTGAGTTCATGGAAGAGGATATCACCGATCGCACCGGGCTGACCATCAAGATGCCGTTCGACAAGGCCGGAGCCGATATCCTTCTGATTCACAATGCCGGCGAGTTCCTTTCGTGGCCGGAAAATATCGAGGCCTTCGCCATAATCTTCGAAGCAGCGGGTCTGAGCTGGACTATGTCCAGCGAGATGGTAGGTTATGATTCTGTAAACTACGGTCTCTTCTACGAAGATGTTCAGCTTGCCAGAGTCACTCTGAAGCATGCTGAAATCGCGAGGAAGCTTGGTGTGAAGAAGGTTGTCATTGCGGAATGCGGCCACGCCCACAAAGCCGCAATGGCGATTGGCGATCGTGTCTGGCTCGATGAAGCCAACGTCCATCGCGAATCATGCTTTGTGACTCTCGAAGATATCGTGATGAATGGCAAGATTAAGGTCGATCCTGAAAGAAACAACTTTCCGGTAACGCTGCACGATCCGTGTAATGTCACACGCTCAATGGGAATTATCAAACCGCAGCGGCGCGTCATCAAGAAGATCTGTCCGCAGTTTCGGGAGATGACCCCGCATGGAGTCAATAACTACTGTTGTGGCGGTGGAAGTGGATTTGCAATCATGCAGGGAGCGAACTTTCCGAATTGGCGAAACATGATCTCGGGGCGCAAGAAATTCGCGCAAATGCTGAATGCATTCACAAAGGAAGAACTCGACCCGAGCAAGAACAAGTATGTCTGTGCACCCTGCTCAAACTGCAAAGGGCAGATTCGTGATCTGATCACATACTTCGACGCTTGGGAGCGGACTCACATGTTGTATGGGGGCTTGGTGGAGCTAATCGTCAATTGCATGACGGATGTTCCCGAAGGATTTGTCGAATGGGATGAATTCCATTAGGACATTTCGCTGTATGCATCGAATTAGAGCCGTCAGGAATTTCCTTCTGACGGCTCTGTGCTTGGGGCAGGAATCGTAAGGCAACGGAGCGGTTCCGCCATCCGCCCTGTGCAGTGAGATTCTCGACAGTCCAAAGGGCTGTCATTCCGATGCAAGGGCCTGTTGAAAAAGCCACGGACCGCGGAACGTCGTCATCGCGAGGAGCGAAGCGACGTGGCGATCTCTATGTAAATCAAGGCTATTGTGAAATACGGAGATTGCCACGCTTCGCTCTCAGAGATGACATCATTTAGGGTTTGTCAACAAGCCCGCAAATCGGAATCCAGTCTTGACACTCTCCAGGTAACGACTTTCGTCGGTATTACAACGCCTCTGGTGCTGTACTTGTGTGTGATTTCGATATTAGGGCAACCATTTGTCTTCCGTCAGTCCCCCCACCCGATGTATGCATGGTCAGCACTGTATATGTTCTTGACTAATGAGGGTGTCACGACATCAACATCCCACGAACAGTATTCCTGGAAGAACTCGAATGTCTCCCGCTCTTCCTCGCAGGAGCCGTAAAGGCTGCTATAGAATTCCTTTATTCGACTGTACAACCGCTCTGCGGTGACTGAATCAACGTGCATAATTTGCCAGTAGTACGTATACAAAGAGGTTTCGGATTTGTCGTCGCGTCGATAGTTGAATTCGATTCTTGCCGGGTGGTCGAAGATGGTAATCGAGAGGTGGGCTTCATAGAGACCTTGACCCGGACTCAACACGGCTCCGGCGCCTTCCGTTGTCAGATCACCGATGTTCGGAAACAGCTTCTTGGTTTCTTCATACGTGATCCCTCTCTTCACGCTATTGTGCATGAGTAACCAGTCTTCATCGGTCACCTTCTCCTGGTCAATCGGCTCGGTCAGGTATGAAGCCGGCCTTGTGGAATCCGGAAGAGCGTTAGGTTTGATCGTATCTGGTTCTTCGCCTGCGCACAAAATACCTGGCGACAAGAAAACTGCTATAAGCAATACGAGTGCGATACTACGCTGGATGTAAAATGAATGCTGGACTGACATTTGACCTTAACCTCCCTTGATTCGTGTATTTGATCAAATCTACCGGTTGTTCCGAATTATGTCAATTACCACGCGCACCGCCTTCACTCCTGCCAACTCGAATAAAAAGGCAGGTTTCGGAGAAACCTGCCCTTGTTATCGTTAGGGTGTCAGGATCACAAGGATCCTGGCCTACATCTTCGGGCGATCAACCGTATCGCCAGCCCCGATCTCTCACGAGTCTTGGATTCGGTTTCCAGTCTGTCAGCTTCTTTGGTGTATTCTCCTGTGGAGGCGGTGCCGCCTTCCTGGGAGTCGACATGTAGACTTTGGTTTCTTTCTTTGGAGCAATGCTGTACGATTCTTCCGCTGCTCGGATGATCTCCGGCATCAGGCCTTCTTCCGCGACAGCTTCGGTAAACTTGCGCCGTCCGCTGACCAGATCGCGAAGATAGTTGTCGATCTGCTCTTGCGAATAGTACTTCTCCGGGACATACGCACTCAGATCCGCACCCTCAGCAGATACGATTTCGTTAGTTCCGAGGAAACTCTTTCTATACTTGTTCGTGTTACGAAGATCGCCGCGCTGAATTGCAGCCATCGTTTCGATCGGAACGCGTTCGGTTTTACGAATCACATTCTTTGCACCCTTCTCGCCCGCCTCGATTATTTCACCCATTCCGCCCGTGTTGTACTGGAAGAATGAGACCTTATCAGGGTAATTCGCCGTCAAATCCATGATGATCCGATAGAACTGGTTCACCTTGTGTGCGCGCGAGCCCACAATGAACGGATCCGTGCCGACCGTGCGAACCGATTCGCCAGCCTTCGCCGGGTTTGATGCGTAGCTGTGGCTCGATTCACCCCAAAGATAGGCCAGGGCTGCCTGAATCGGTGTCAATTGCTGCGCAAATGCCATGATCGTGTTGCGTCGGGTTATGAATGCGAACACAAGTCCGTCAAGCTCATCCAGCTCCGGGAGGTTATAAGATGGGTACCAGATATTTTTCATCGAGAACGGTCCCCAGCCTCGCTTGATCTTCATCTGCTTCTTCATCGCCACAGCGCGACCATTTCCGCAGAGGTTCTCGTCGAGGAAATCGGGCTGACCTGCGGCGTTTATCATCACATTTTCATACAGAGCGCTCTTGTGCACGAGGGCATTATACATCGCCTCTTGAAGCTTCTTATCGACATCGGTCTTAACGAAGAAATTCGCTTCTGAACCGTATGCGGAGCCATCTTTGTTCAGGAAACATATATCATCCTGACAAACAAGCGTCCGCTCGCCTTTCGACCAATCGAGGCCGAGCTGATGGCAGGACCAGGTGCTCTTGCCGGTAGCGGAAAGCCCAAACAGAAACACTCCATACTTCTTCAGCTTGTTTGTCTTCGGATCGCGGATTATCACAACCTTCGTGCCGGCATGCAGACCGAGCATCCCGAGAGCATCGGCTGCGTGCATGCCGTTACGCAGAAAGCCCTTCTTGTCCTCGCCCATGTAATCTGATCCGAGCACGATCGTCACGTTGTGGTCAGGCAACACCAAAGCCTGCTGACGAATCTGGTGTTCGTCGGGAATGTGAATCAGCGTAAACTCCGGACCGGGTGCCTTCGTTACCGGACCCATCGTGTTTCCCCACATGTATGCCTGGCGATGATTCTTTGGATCAGCCACAGACATATAGAGATTGCACTTCGGATTGTATTCGGAATTCTGTCCCATCTGACGCTTCAGATGCACGAACGGCAATGTCTCCATCAGGTGCAGAACTTTTTCCAATTCGTCGGGTGCATTGGAAATTATCTTCTTCTTCTCGTCAGAGATGTTGAATTCTCTGACCTTCTCAGAACCGAGCGTGACTGTCTTTCCGCCGATTCGGCTTGAGATCGCCGAACGCCATCCCCATGAGCCGAACTTAGTCTGTGTGCCGTGGAGGATCGCCGGTTCGCGGATATCATCGAGGTCCACTTCTCTGATGTTCGGGCCATGCAGGCATTTTTGCAAATTCCTACGGAATCGTGCGTAAATCTCAGGCTGGTATAACGAGTCGGACATCTCCGGTCACTCCTTGGGGAGGATTTCATCCTCACTGAAGAAAAAGGCAACTTCAATCTTGGCATTCGCGGCGCTGTCTGAACCGTGCACCACATTTCTCTCTATCGAGGTTCCGAACTCGCGACGAATCGTGTCATATTTCGCCTTCGCGGGATCGGTTGCACCCATCAGGTTGCGCCATCTGTCAATGGAATCGTGACCGCCGATAACCATCACGACGATCGGCCCTGAGGTCATGAACTCCACCAGCGGCTTGTAGAACGGTTTGTCTGCGTGGACAGCGTAGAATTTCTCGGCTCTCTCTTTTGTGAGATGAAGCACTTTCATCCCCCGGAGGATCAACCCCTCCTTCTCGATCTTGCTGACAATCGCCCCTATCAGCTTGCGTTGGACGCCGTCAGGTTTCACTATACCCAGTGTATTGGCCATCGTATACTCCTAACCCATCAACTCACGAATTCGTGATTTCATTGCCTCGCCCGGAATCGCTGCAATATTAACTTTATACACGTCAGCTACCCTGAATAGCTGGTGGAAATTACGGCGCTGCAGGTCCTCATTCTCGACCGAAGATGACAGCATGTACGGATTGAAGAAGGGTTGCGTCGAGTACGGCTCCATCCCTGCCTTCGATTGAGGACGATACCGGCCTTCAGTGATCAGATCGAGCGCATCCGCCTCTTTCAGTTTCTCCACAGCCGGAGAATTCGGCTCAAAGCACATGATAGCGATTTTGTTCAAGCGAGTTCTCTTTGTGTATCCGGTTGGTCCCGCAATCCACGACGGATCGACCATAGCGCGGGAGTCATTGGCTCCCCAGTAGCAATACGGCTCACCCATATCGAGTGGGCATTCCTCGCCGCTGTCATCGAAGCTCGTCCAGTCGGCCCGAGTCGTTACGACATTCTCGCACTTGCTCCGGTCGAATATTCTCGCATAGTGCGGGAATTTCTTAGCGATCGATGTCTTAAAGTAGAATTTTCGTTCCGGTGCATCTGCGATTGCTTCGCTGCCCCTATAGCGAACGAAAACCCAGTCGTTAGTTACGAATTTCGCCTTGCCGTCCTCAAGCAGACTGAAGAAAGTCGAACCGCGTTTCATATCCTTTGGACCGATCAGCGCCAGACCGCGTCCGTCAAAGTCCAGGCATGCAGCGCGGATTCCGTGAACATCCAGCAGACGTTCGCTGATTTGAGCCGTCATACCGAGCGCCCAGCTTCTGACCTGACCGTAGTGAGATGTGTTAAACATCACCGCAGTCTTCATGTCGGGATTGTAGTACGCGTATGGCGTCCTTCCCGGCACACCATCGACTACATATATGATGCCGTGCGGTTCGAGATCAGATTCGAGCTGCGCTGGATACCAGTTCTCCACCCAGAAGTCATACAGATGCGGCACATTTGTGCGCAGTTGAATGATGATACCATTGATGTTCGCATTCCACTCGAAATAGCGATCATAGGGGAGAGCATTCTCCGCTTCCTGAACCAGAACATCACGTTCATCAACAGAAATTTCAAGTTCCGACTTTGTCATGCCGCGCGGGTGAGTCATTACATTCTGGAGAGCAACGCGCTTGTACTTCGGTGATTCCGTAAGCTTCGTCATTGCCTCGATGATCCGGTCAGTACCTTCGTCGATCTTATCCATAGATGTAGAATACGACAGCCGGATATTCTGGTCCGCTCCAAATGCGCTGCCGGGGACGACGGCGACCGCCGCTTCCTTTAGCAGGTAGTAGGAGAGGCCATAGGAATTTCGAATCTTCATCCCGCCGGATTCAGTGTTGTAGTATTCCGATGTGTTCGGGAACAGATAGAATGCACCCTGCGGCTCATAACAGTTTATTCCGGGGATGCGCCGAATCTTGTTCAGCATGAAATTCCTGCGTGCCTGAAACTCTGCCACCATCTGACTGATCTCGGCTTTGTGGCCGGAAAGCGCCTCTGCAGCAGCCTTCTGCGCGATCGAGTTTGCGTTCGAGGTCGAGTGGGACTGCACTATGTCCATCGCGCTGATTATCGCTCGCGGTCCTGCGGCATAGCCGATCCGCCAGCCGGTCATGGCATACGATTTCGAGACGCCATTTATGATGACTGTCTTCTCTCGAATCTTTTCACCAAGCGATGCGATGGAGCAGAAGCGGTATCCGTCATAGATGATATGCTCATAGATCTCATCTGCAACAATCAGCAATCCCTCCGACACGGCAATCTCGCAGATTGCCTGCAGTTGTTCGCGCGTGTAGGCCGATCCGGTAGGATTGCCTGGATTGTTGATGATTATTGCTTTAGTATTGAAATTGATGTTCGCCTTAAGTTCATCCGGTGTGATGCGAAATCCATTCTCCTCGCGAGTCGGTACAATTACCGGCTTGCCATCAGCGAGCAAAACCTGCTGCGGGTAGGATACCCAGTATGGCGAAGGGATGATAACCTCCTCGTCGCGATTGATGATCGCAAGGAAGAGGTTGTACAGACTGTGCTTGGCTCCGCATGAGACAATAATCTCTTTGGCACTGTAGTCCAGTCCGTGATCCTGCTTCAAACGGGTGCGAATCGCGGCCTTGAGTTCCGGGATGCCGTCGTTGGCCGTGTATCCGGTGAAGTTATTTTCGATGGCGTTTATGCCGGCTTTCTTGATATCGGACGGAGTATTGAAATCTGGCTCACCGACTGAGAAATCGATCACATCGATTCCCTCACCCTTCATCGCTTTGGCTTTTGCGCTGATGCGAAGAGTCGGGGATAGCTCCAGCCTGCCGATCCTGTTGGAAATCATCACTTATTCCTTGGCTGGGTTGCTCTTCGGAGGCTGATGCTCGATCTCTTGCCCACCCTGTTCGGACAACTTCTTCAGCCACGATTCCAGATCAAATCCTGAGAGCGATTTTACGACTGTCGGCAATTGCGCCATCATCGACGCGAGTTCGCCCGTCACCTTGGAGGTTCCGAGCTTGCCGTCGTTCGAGATCATCACGATCTTGTCGATCTTCGAAATCGGCGCTGCCATCTCGCGAGCGAGTTCGGGCAGTTTTTCGAACATCATCTGAAGTAAAGCAGGCTGCGAATACGAATTCCAGGATTCTGCCTTTTTGCGTAGCGCCTCGGCTTCCGCCCGACCAATCTTTTCAATAAGTTCGGCCTCAATCACTCCCTGGATTCGCTTGGCTTCAGCCATACCTTTCGCTTCCGCCTCAAGCCGGAACTGCTCCGCCTCTGCGGGCTTGCGGACGGTCGCATCGAGTTCCTGCTCGACTCGTTCGATCTCTTTTTTCTCGATCTCGATCGCGGAGTTCTTCTCGATGAGCCTGACTTTGCCCTCTTCGGTCTTCAGATCCTGATTCAGTTTGTGGCGCTGCAATTCATAGGAGAAATCAGCGTCCGCTTTTCTGCGGTTGAGTTCAGTCTGCAATTCAGCATTCTTTAGTTGAAGGTCCTGGTTCGCTTCCGCGACTTCAGTATCTGCGATAAGTTTCGCGATGTCTCCATCCTTCTTCGCTTGTGCGGATTTGATGATTGCATCGCGAGCAGCCTCGGCTTCGGCGACTTCGGCATCGCGCCTTGCCTCTACTATGCGCGGCTTTCCGAGCGCTTCGAGATAGCCGGACGGATCGGTGATTTCCTTGAGGTTGAAAGAGAGCAGTTTCAAGCCCATGTTTGAGAAATAACCACCGACATCATCGAACACCTTTGCAGCGAAATCTTTTCGATTTTTATTCAGCGATTCGATATTCATTGTTCCAATCAGGGCACGAGTCGAACCTTCGAGAGTCCTGAAAGCCACGTCGCGTATGTCACTGACTGCTTTTCCGAGGAACTGCTCAGACGCGAGGTGAATCGATGGCTCGTCACCCGCGATCTTCACTTCAGCCGTTCCACGGACCGTGCATCGGATACCATTCGTGGAAATCGCGTCATCAACCTGAATCTCCATGGGGATTATCTCCAGTGGGAGAATCTGAGCCTGTTCGATGAATGGGCGCACAAATGTTCCACCCCCGATACGAAAACGGTACCCGATTTGGCGCACCGACCCATCAGGCATGGTAATCGAGCGTTTCTTCCCTCCCGAGACAATCAGTACTTCGTTCGGACCCACTTTGCGGTAGTTCTTGAGCACAACTACCACTATCGTAGCCATAATCACCACGACTGCAATTATTATTATAACCAGGGGGCTCACAGTATGCACTCCTTACGAATGATAAACGGCGGCAAGTACCGCCGCCAAGATAATTTTTTCACAAAGAATATAATGGTTTTGCTGCAAGGCTGTCAACCGATCTTTTGACTTTCGGCTCGAATTGACTGGAGGTACGACGGATCAATATCTGAATCGGACAAGTCGAACAAGGAGCCGCCATTCGGCTCTCTGCATTCTGATTCCCGGCGCCTCGCAATAAGAAACGGGAGTCAATTTATCGACCCCCGTCAGTACTTCTATAATGGGTCTGTCTGTGCTACGGGCAGCTTTCGCATGGTGCAGCGCCACCGCTGAATATGTATGAGATTATGTACACAACATCATCGATGTCAACTCCACCCGAACAGTCTGCATCTCCTGACTCAACCGGAATCGGTGCCGGCCCGCCGGTGAAGATGTAGCTGATCAGGTAGACGACGTCATCAATGTCTATCTCAAGGCTGGCATCAGCATCGCCGCATACCCATTCCGGAGGCGGCGGATCATCGATCACCATTGATATCGTTACAGTATCCTTCGCGCCCGTCTGATCAGTGACTATGACTGAAAAGTAGTAGCTGTCCTTCCATCCCGGCGTGCCGGAGAGAACTCCGGTGCTGTTATTGATAGAAAGCCCGAATGGGAATTGACCGATGCCCTTAGCCCACGTATATGGTCCGACTCCTCCAACCGCCCAGAATTGGTATGTATATGGTTCCTGATAGTAAGCATCATTCAAGTCCAGGCAGCACTGGATATAGACGCCCTCTGCTTCGCACGGATCCCCGGTTCCGTCTCCGTCTGCATCATATTGGTAGATATTCGAGATCATGGGACAATTGTCGCAGGCATCGCCAAACGTATCGTTATCTGTGTCAGTCTGCGATGGGTTCGCATCGTCCGGACAGTTGTCCTCAAGACAGGTGTTGAGCACGTAGCCGGGATCGCCGTACCCGTCGTCATCGGAATCGGTACAGTCGTCGCACGCGTCGCCGAGCCCGTCGGCATCGCCATCAAATTGATCGCGGTTCGGTGTCGATTCGCAGTTGTCGCAAACGTTACCAACAGTGTCGGCATCACTGTCTTCCTGTCCCAGGTTCGCCACTGTTGGACAGTTATCGTTTACGTTCAGAATGCCGTCGTTGTCAACATCGGTATCGGTCCACGAGAATAGCTCGGATGATATCCAGCATTGCATCCTGCCAGATTGCTGGTATGAGAACTCTGTCTGGCAAACATCCGACGAATAGCCCATGTAATTCTGAACGTCCGTGGTTCCCCAGCTTTTGCCACTGCAGGGATCGGAACCGCCCGGAGGGCTGCAACTAAAATTGGTGGGTGTCGGATCTGTATCTGCGCAGAAGTCGCCTCTTATGTCGCCAAATGAGGTCTGCGGCTCCTCGTAGCATCCACCACACTCGGTCACTTCATCAACGCCGTGGAATGTATGCCACAGTCCGAGACAATGTCCCACTTCGTGAGAAAGAGTGGTGTAGTTGTAGCCTATGTAGCTGTCATCAACTATGATACCACCCAGATAGTTGAGAGCTCTCGAATCCCAGGGGAAAGTGCCGACTCCGATGTAAAACGAATTGATGTCGACAATATATATGTTGAGCTTAGTGCCAGGGCTGTCGGAATTGTTGAATTTCATTCCCGATTCTTCCGGATCCTCGAAAAACCTGTATTGAGTCGAGTTAATGAACTCTGTCTCGTATAGGAATTGTATCTTGTGGGGCAGATAGTCCGCCTGGAGCCTGTCAACTGCCGCGTCGACCTCCGCCTGCGTGGCTGCTGAATTGGAACCGTCATCCTCTCGAAACACATTAAACTTCAGTCTTATCCAGATGATCGGGTCGTACTGCTCGGGCAGGTATAAATTGCGGGTAGCAGGGTTGTCGCACGATCCCTGGCTGGGGCAGGGAAGAGCAGGATCGAACATGAAATCCTTGTCTGCCGCATTCTGTTCATAGCTAACCTGCGTGTTGCACCAGTTCCCGCCATACTCGTGGATGATCTCTCTCGCCTGTTGCGGGTTGCTCTCAGCCTGCAGCTTCCATTCCGGAATTGGCTCGGCCCTGTCGCTTCCCGAAGTCGCGTCTTCCGCAAGGCTGATCGAGACCATGCTGAGAACAAGCACAAGTGCAAGGGAAAATCGCAAAACTCTCACTTTCATCGTGACTCTCACTTTCTATAATAATTGATTGTATTCAAACCAACATCGAGGCGACACCAGCCTGCCCCCGATTCCCATGAGATATAATGGATTATACAGATGCAATATATCCTGTTTGGGCCTGCATGTCAACTGCAAACTGCAAAAAAAGTATACCTACATGTTGTCGGCCGTGGTTCAGACTTGCGGGTCGTGCGTTCCACCCAGACCGAGAGGGCCATCCTCCCGCAATCAGCCTATTTCTATTGTAGGAAACAGCAAATTCTGCGACATGGTTCCTCAGTTGGTCCTTTTTCAGTCCTTTTTCAGTTTACTCTTGCGCTCAAGCCAGTGCAAAGTATCTTCTTGGTTTGATAATTGCCTGTTTCAATGAAAGGTAGTTGACTTGATGAGATTCCTTTTCACAGCGATGATTTTCACATGTCTTCTAGCTCCGAAACTGCTTGCATGGGGCAACCCGACTCACTTCATGTTGGGCGAGGAGGTTCGAATGCGGGAGTCGCTTCCAGATGCCTGCTACACTGACAGATTCGTTATGAGTAACAACAGCCCCGATATCTTCTCGTTGTTTGGACCGGGATTCGCCCATTCCGATTATCGGTTCGCGGAAATCCTGCTCGAACTCGCCGGAGATGATCTGGACAAGCAGGCGTTCGCATTCGGATACTACTCACACATTTCCTGCGATGCGATAGCCCATAATGAGTATCTTCCTCCACCGGGTATCGAACATGCAGTGCGGGAGTTAGCGATATCGTCGATAGTCTACTTCGATAATCCGATATTGCGAGATGCCGGAGATAGAATAGCTTTCGGATACTATCCCCAGATGATCCGTGATGCCTCCGAGATTTTCGTTCAGCGCTACAACGAGGGGCGTGTGATTGAAGAGGAGGAGATGGTCGAAATGGCGAGATTCCTGGCTTACGCAATAGTGGCCCAACATGTGGTGATCAGAAATGTCCTGTTTCTCTATTGGGCAAGCCACGCTGAACCAAGATCGAAGTGGATCGACTTCTATAACAGGTCTATTGACTCCGCATGTGTATCTATTGTCAATGCTGCGATGAACCCTCATGCTGAAATCCACGTCGGCCATACGCATTCGATATCAAAGGAGCTTTCACTCGCCCATCTCGGCAAGAAGCTATGCAATATATTGGGCGTTGAACTACAGGAAAGTAAGCAGGGAGAATATGTCTCATTTGAAGCGAACCTGGCGAACGGATCGATCGGAGAAAACGATGCATTGAGAGAAATTCTCTCCTCTAATGACCTGGATGCAAACCTGCGTTGGCTCTCTAACCTTTACGATAAGATTAGCGACATGGACACCCAGATTCCATCACCTGGAATCTCGCTGCTCCCATCTCACCCGAATCCATTCAATGCATCGACGGAAGTCACTATCGAATGCGATATTTTAGTTGACAGAATTGATGTTTCAGTTATTAACTTGGCGGGTCAGCATGTGGCTCGTCTTTTTTCGGGGAGTTTTTCTGTTGGTATGCACACAATTGACTGGAACGGCTCTGATGACTCCGGCAGGGATGTTTCATCGGGAGTCTACTTTGTCACCGTCCGTACCGACAATATCACACTCAGTCAGAAACTGCTGTTAGTTAAGTAGGAAATTCAACGTAAACACTAAACCAATTCTCAGGAGGTATCACATGAAGCGGCTTCTACTGTTAGCGATTGCGGTGCTCTTTTGCGCGACGCTGTTTGCGACTCCGGCGTCTGCCGGCTTGAAGTTCGGTGTTCGCCAGTATCTGTTCCAGAATATGCCGCTGCCGACAGAGCAGACCATGGGCGCATACTTCGGCGTTCCTGTTAGCCCGACGTTTGACATTATTTTCGGACTCGACTACTGGAACTACAAGGTTTCGACAGAGGTCACCTATGAGTCGGTTACTACGGAAGCCGAAGTGAGCGGCGGTACTCTCACATTGCACGGTGGTGCGCGGTTCTACCTGAACGATCAGGTCAAGGGAAACGTGGCACCCTATATTCAGGGTGAGTTCTTCTACGGTATGGGCAGTGCCAGTATGGATCCCGAAGTGGAAGGATTCTCTCTCGATCCGGTGGAAGACCTGCTCTCACCATACGGCTTCCTGGCAGCATTCGGTGCCGAGTTCTTCGCGGCCGATAATTTCTCGGTCGGTGGAGAAGTCGGTGTCAGGTACGTGGTCACGAAGATGACCGGTGACACAGGCATTAACGATCTGATCGACCTCGGTCTGGCAAAGAGAACGGCTGCGATGAGTGATGATACGGAGACCAAGTTCACGTCGATGACCATTTACAGTGGTATCACGTTGAATTTCGTGTTCTAATTTGTCGATTAGATTCATTCACAATAAAAAGCCGCCTCATAAGAGGCGGCTTTTCTTGTCTGTTTGGGAGTGTACTGTGCACACAAAGGCAACGCTCCCGTGAATGCTGCATCTGAATGTGCAGAGGCACAGCCACTGCGCGCACGCTGGGAATCGCTCCGCTTCGGATCACTGCTCTACCACAAAGAGAATAGGCAGGATCGCTCCGTCACGCCCTGCGTGACTTCGGATCGCTGCCCTACAATTACACCACCCCATGTTCCGTGCGGCGGATGATCTCGTTCTGCAGGTCAATGCCGAGATCGACGAAATAATCTGAATATCCCGCGACTCGAACGATTAGATCGCGATATTTCTCCGGTTCCTTCTGCGCTTTGTGAAGAGTCTCTGCCGTTACGACATTAAACTGAATATGATGGCCATCCATCTTGAAATAAGCTCTCACCAGATGCGCGAGCTTCGTAATACCGTCGTCATCTTCAAGAATCTGCGGAGTGAATTTCTGATTCAGCAGCGTGCCACCAGTTCTGAGATGGTCGATCTTGGCTGCCGATTTCACAACAGCAGTCGGACCTTTGCGATCCGCCCCCTGCACCGGAGAAATCCCCTCCGACACCGGCTCACCAGCCAGCCTGCCATCCGGCAACGCTCCCGTCACGCTCCCGAAATAGATGTGACACGTCGTAGGCAACAGGTTGATTCGGTGATGTCCCCCCTTGGTGTTCGGTCTGCCATCGATTGCATTGAAGTAACTCTCGAATATTCTGCGAAGAACATCATCAGCATAATCATCATCATTGCCATACTTGGGAGTCTCGCACAAAAGCTGCCGCCTGATCTCATCGCAACCCTCGAAATTGTTGCTCAGAGCAAAGATCAATTCATCGAAAGTGAAGGTCTTCTTGTCGAACACATGACACTTGATGGCAGTCAGCGAATCAGTGATGGTTCCTATTCCAACGCCCTGAATGTAGGACGTGTTATACCGCGCGCCGCCGTCGTTATAGTCTCTTCCGGTCTTAATACAATCATCAATCAGGATCGACAGAAACGGCGCAGGAAGATACTTCGCCCACAATCTCTCGATCACAAGATTGCCCTTGATCTTGATATCGACGAAGTGCCGGAGCTGCGTCTCGAACGCGGCATATAGCTTGTCGAATGATGTGAAGGACTTCGGGTCGCCAGTCGCAACGCCGATCTGCTTTCCGGTCTGAGGATCGACGCCGTCATTGAGAGCAATCTCGAAGACTTTGGGGAGATTGAAGTATCCAGTCAGGATATAGCTTTCCTTGCCGAACGCGCCCGTCTCGACACATCCGCTTGCGCCACCGTTGCGAGCATCGATGATCGACTTTCCCTGCCGAACCATCTCCTGAACAATCGCATCGCTATTGAAAATCGACGGCTGACCGAATCCTGTTCTTACAATTGTGAGCGCCCGCTTAAGATACTGATCCGGATTCTTCTTGCTGACCTGTACCATCGAACTCGGCTGCAAAAGACGCATCTCCTCGATGATATCGAGAATCAGATATGTCAGTTCATTGACAGCATCCTCACCGGTCTCTTTAACACCACCGAGATTGATGAGGCAGAAGTCGGTATATGTGTTGCTCTCCAGAGCTGTCACGCCAACTTTCGGTGGCGCAGGCTGATTGTTGAACTTGATCCAGAATGATTGCAGGAGTTCTCTCGCGCGATCCTCGGTGAGAGTGCCATCGGCAATGCTCTTCCTATAGAACGGCAGCAGGTGTTGATCGAGTCGACCCGGATTAAACGAATCCCAGGTGTTCAGTTCGGTGATTACTCCAAGGTGGACAAACCAGTAATACTGAAGCGCCTCCCAGAAATTCTCTGGAGCATGCGCTGGTACGCGCTCGCAGATGCACGCCATCTCATAGAGTTCCTGCTTACGGATAGCATCCGATTCTCCGTTCGAGAGCTCTTTCAATCTCTCCGCATGCCGCCGGGAGTACATCATAATCGCATCAGCGGCTATGGACATTGCCTTGAGTTGTTCTCTCTTGTCAAATGCCCTCGGATCATTGTAGAAATCAAGATTGTCAATGCTTGCTTCAATGTCCCTCACGAAATCGAGCATTCCCTTACTGTATATTTTGCCATCGAGAACAGTGTGTCCGGGAGCTCGCTGCTCCATGAATTCGGTGAATATGCCCGCGTTATAGGCGTCTTTCCAGGCGTCATCGATTTCGGAGAATATTCGGTTTCGCATTGACCTACCAGACCAACAGGGAATGATCGTATCATTCTGCATCTGCCGAACATCATCGGAAACCGAGAACGACACTTTCTCGCGCGAATTCAGAATGTCGAAATCATCGAGGCTGTGAGTGCAGATCTCCGGATAAGTAGGTGTCGATTTCGGCTCGGGACCTCTTTCGCCGACAATTAACTCACCGTCATTGATACAAATCGCTTTATGATGGACGATGTATTTGAATGCAAGCGCTCTGGCAACCGGCACAGAGACGCGCACCGGTTCACCACTGTCATAGAACTCTGTCAGCAACGCAGCTCTCTCGATCGATATGCATGGTTTGGCGTCCAGGCTCCGCTGTCTCAGCTTTGAGATTCTATCATTCATGAGCTGTCACCCTCCGATTATTATCTCTCGCCCAACCGCCGTGAATTTGCTTCCAAGTTTGATGAGGCTTGATCGTTGTTGAGTCTGAAGTGATTTCAGCCTTTGAGTCTTACTGAATCTTCTCAGTTTGTCTTCACCGAATGTATTATATGGCAACAAGCTCACTACCTGGACATTCTCGAATGAAGATATATATTCGGCAATCGCGTCGAGATTCTCATCAGTATCGGTGATGCCGGGGATCATTGGTATCCTGACATTCACAGTTGCCCCCGACTTCATAACATTCTTCAGGTTGTCAAGTATAATCCGGTTTGAACCGCCAGTGTACTTCACATGCGCTGAATCGTCCATCAGCTTGAGATCATACAGGTAAAGATCAACCATGTTATTGATCGATGCGAAGTCCTCTGCTGATGCATAACCGCATGTATCGACCGCTGTGTGAATGCCATGTTTCCGACATTGCTTCAGCAATTCGATCAGAAATGGCATTTGTAATAATGGTTCACCGCCTGAAAATGTCACGCCGCCCTCTGACTGATCGTAGAAGACAACATCTTTTAACACTTCCTGCATAACCTCATCAACCGTCACCACTCGACCGACAATACAATCGCTCTCAGCCCGAAAAATGCGCTCAGAGTTTCCATTGTTCGTTCTCTCGACGAGTTCCGGCTCGATCTGTCGCGATTCCGGATTGTGGCACCACCAGCAGTCGAGCGGACAGCCCTTGAAGAACACGGTGGTCCGAATACCGGGGCCGTCGTGGATGGCGTATCTCTTCAGATCGAATATGATGCCTGTAGCTGACATATGACAACTCACCAGTTCACTGCGATGGGGCATCTGGAAGGAAAGAGTCTCTTTCGGAAGCCGATCGCAGGTACCATTCAATATAGTGAGCGAAAAGAGGAGTGCAAATGTTTTGTCTAATTCAGAATGTATACAAATAGAGCGTGTTATTTCATCTCGAGCATTCCGGATATTTCGAATCATAGATGTACTGCGAATTGACAAACATCATCACCCTGCAGCACTGATTTTGTAATGTCCACACGCACCGGCCGTTCCAGAATCCCCTCCCAGATTTTCTTGCACCATCCTGCCCCACAGTAACAGTAAGTGAGCGACATCCCATCGGACGCTGCTCTGGCATGGTCGCAGTGACAGAAATAGTATCGCTTCTTCCCAGGTGTTTCTGCCTCAGCATGTTCTTTCGGGAAGCGTGGAGCCTTAGTGATGTAAACGACATTGCCTTCTCTGACAGGACGCACCATGAACACTCTGCCGTGCATGACATCCAGCAGTTTGTCGATATCACCCGATTCCCTGTAGGTACGTTTGAGCTCATCCATGTGATCGACGCAGCACTCACATGCACAGCCGGTCATGATGTTGATTTTGATGTCGTTGCTGGGTATGTGCCGATCCAGCCGGACCATGGCACTTCTCATCCACTCAGCGCTTTGCTTCTCGTCAGATTTGTCGAGGATTTCGCAGCCATTCATTATATCTTTCATCTTGGCTTCACCGACATGCTTCTTTAGGCTTTCGGTCATCAACTCTATCCAACGTGGATTTCCCATGAACATTCTCCTGCTAGAGCATTCACACGGCAAAAGGGGTCTTCCACGCAATCAAGAACAGATCTTCTGTGTGTCAAGATTGAATTAGCATGGGTTGACAAAATTGGGTGGCAGATGAAACGGGAGCCGCAGAAGCGACTCCCGCTTGCTCTGATGTGTTTCAGACTAACACGTGTTGACAGGTGGTGGCCCACCTGAGAAAATGTACGCGATCAAGTATACAACATCGTCGATATCAATCGCACCACTCCCGTCCGCATCTCCGCAGCAGACGTCTGGCAATGGGGCTGGTCCGCCAGAGAAAATGTAGTTTATCAGATAAACCACATCATCTATATCCACTCCGCCGCTTCCGTCAGCGTCTCCGCTTGTGCATGACGGACCGGAGACCTCCAGATAACCGGAACTGACACCGTAGTTGTCGGAACTTCCTATACCCACGATTGCTTCTCCTCCGGTTCCAATTGAGTTGTAGTCAAATGAACTAGCATCAATGATGAGTGCAGGAATAACAAACGAAGATACGGCGTCTACGGTGTCGGGTTCCTGCACGAAGGACTCCGATATAGTCGTGGAGCTGTCCAGTGATATCTCTATTACTCCGGTGTCGGTTTGCGGCAGTCGTTTGCCGTCAGCACCTGTTACAGCTACGATGGCCAAGAATGCCGCCAGAGTCAGGAGATTTTGTTTACGCATTGGAATTCCTCCTGCAGCATTCTATCGTTGTTTCGCCAAAAGTTCCTGGAGAAGAACCTTCATTTCTTTCAGTTCTGTTTCCAATTCTTTGATTCTCGACTCTCGTTCCTCTGATTTTATGAGCAGTTCCTGGAGAGCGGCCAGAGCCACGCCTGACGGATCGATCGTCGATATCGTGCCGTCATCGGCTCCGAGCCCGAATGCAGCGAAGAACTCCTCTGCCACTGGGCCGATATGGTTCACTTGCTCTCCGTCGACTTTGTAGTTCCATCGAGTAATGGCCAGATCTCTCAGTCTATTGAGAATATCCTCCCCATCCAAAGCGACAAAGTTCTCCTTCAAACCGGCGCTTGAGGAGTTCTGCCACATGCCGCCCTTGGAAAGATAGGCACCTGTCGATGTATCGAGGAACTTGCCGCCCGGGTTGGGTGAGTTGGCAGGCGCCATTTCACCTGTGTTCGTCAGATAGAACAAACTATCTGCTCGCAGAACCATCTGGGACCCTCCGCCGGTCCGAACTGAATCTTGATTCGGCGGACCCCAGCCCCAGATGTGCGCGGCTATCACGACAGAACCGGCGTGGTTGGCCTTTGCACCACTTCCGGTTGCATGTGAATAGGGGCCGATTGCCGAATTGTCATAGCCCCCGGAAACTGACGAGTACTCGTTCGCGACTACATTGTTGCCACCGCCACAGATCGTGCCAAAGTCATCTGTCACGCTGTTTACAGCGCCGCCACTGATTGTGGACGCATACCCCATCGCGATATTGCTCTCCCCGCCGCCGACAAACGAAGCCGACCCTACAGCACTATTGTCTAGGCCGCCTCCTACGGTCGCCATATACGCGCTCGCCGTGTTGTTCGCTCCACCCCCTACTGTTGCTCCCTCCTGCGTTTCACCACCGGATGCGGTGTTGTTGAAGCCACCGCTTACGGTTGACAATGGGCTGCTGGCCGTGTTCTGCTTGCCTCCGCCGACTGTTGAGTGCATACCTACAGCTTGGTTCTGCTCGCCACCACTCACTGTTGCATAGTTGTTTGAGGATTCCTCGCCTGCATGGTTAGCTCGTCCGCCCGCTACGACTGAGTACTCTCCCCGTGCCTCGTTTGGATCTGGGCCCGCCAAGCCTCCTCCTCCGGACACGACCGAGAATTGACCGATTGCGACATTACCACCGCCGCCGCATACTGTTGAATTTGTTCCATTGGCAGAGTTCCCGTAACCGCCTCCGACAGCAGCGTAGTCTCCCATAACGAAGTTGTTAGAACCTCCAGCGATCGTTCCTGACCAACCGGCGTCATTGACTTCGTTGTTCTCGCCCCCACCGACGATCGCATACTGGCTGTTTGCTTTATTCCTGCCACCGCCTCCTACTGCCGACCTTTCGCCTCTGGCTTCGTTCTCGATTCCGCCGGCTACAGTAGCATACTTGGAGTTACCTCCGATCGGATCGCCGGTCGTAGATCGAACACCCAGATTTACATGCGTGCTGTCATGATCGCCGTACAGGTTAGCCCCGGCACGGGCAATGCCCCATTCGCCTACCGTGAACAAGACTTCCCCAACAAGAGCCCAGTCGTTATCTTCGTAACCTACTTCATCCGGGAGTGCGGACCATCCGATTCCGTCCCACTTCATTACATCGCCTGTGGTTGCTCCATTAGTATCTATATCAACGAATTGGATCGTGTAGTCCGCGATCTTCTCAGTTGTGACGGCTGCGTTCTTGATCCTTCCCTCATCGACTGCAAGAGTATCGAGTTGGTCTTTGCCGACGGCTTTGTCTTCGATCTTGCCCTTTCCCACGGCCAGCGTATCGAGTTGTTTCTTTCCGATTGCTCTATCTTCGATCTTACCTTTCCCTACCGCAAGGGTATCGAGCTGGTTCTTGCCAACAGCTTTGTCTTCGATCTTGCCCTTGCCTACGGCAAGCGTATCGAGCTGGCCCTTGCCAACAGCTTTGTCTTCGATCTTCCCCTTGCCAACAGCAAGTGTGTCGAGTTTGTCCTTGCCGATGGCACGGTCTTTGATGTTGTCCCCCCTGATCGACTTCTGGGCGATCTTTGTCGAATCGATTGCTGTGTCTGCGACGGTGCTTGCCATGAATGCGAACGGCACCGATCCCATCTGCGAGCGTGGCGTCATCTCGCCGTCAGGATACACTTCGATTCCAATCCATCGATTGATATCGTCGAATATCTCCGGTGCCAGTTCGTCGACAGATCCGAGCTGGACGTTAAACTTGCCATTGTTTCCGTGGGTTGTTATCTGATGCGTTTCACCCCAAATCGAATCGCCATCCTCGAGCGCGTTCCATATTCTGAAGATGACGGTGTAGGTGCCGTTTGGCACTGGATTGCCGCTCTGTTCCAGCACACCCTGATAGTGGATAAATGATGGTGTCCCGAAGACGGTAACTGCCATCATTGCGACAATCAGAGCTACAGCTGAGATTGTGAGCTCGGTGCGTTTCATTTTCACACTCCTGTCGGTTGAGTTCCGGTTGTTTCATGAATTTTCTTAATCATCGTCAGACTTAGATATGTCCCCGAAAACTGCACTCGAAACCCCTCGCTGCAGCCATAAAGAGCAGAAACTAAGCTGTGCCTAATCTCGGATGCTCCGCTCTGACGCGAGATATGACCTCTCCTGGGGTCTGCGTAAAATTATCGATCGAAGATAAGTTTGATCTTGTTAATTCAAGTTAGTATCGACTTTCATATTAGTCAAGCAAAATTGTGGAGAAGAGAAGCAGAAAGCCGCTAAGCATGGAACGCTGGCATTGGAACCTCGGCATCAACAAACCCGCTTCTTCATGCTTTGTCGATCTCAGCCGGCACCTTCAATGCCAGAAGCATGTCGACAGCCACGATGGCAGCACCTGCAAGAAATGTTGCGGTGTGGCCGAACATACTCCACGCAATCCCTCCGACAACCGGGATTATGACTGCCGTGATGTGATTCGACGTCATCCTGACAGCCTGCGCACCGACGCCGAATGCGAGCAACCCGGGAATTTCTCGAACTGCCTGAATGATACCCATGTCTGTTGCGGAAGCATCAAATGTCTCAACGGCGAAGTTGTTGAACATCACTCGCCATGCGAAGAATCCTATCCAGACGGTGGCTGCCGAGAAGGTGACCGTCAAAACCGAGACTTTGCGAATCCCAAGCGCCATAGCCGTATAAGATAACAGTCATGCACCGAATTAATAGCAGAAAGTGAGAATGTCATGAACCGGTTGCTTAACAGGTACCCCCGCACCGATGATGCGGGGCATTTTTCTATGTGCGCCAAGTAAGAAAGAAAGCTGGAAGTACTTGACTTTTTCCCAGCGGATGATATTGGTATAGGGTTGTTTTTTAAGGGAGTGGGTAATGCCACGCAGGCGCGTAAACGACAATCTATTTAAGGAACTGACTTGGGATGATCTCAATGAGTGGGCCGGGAGCCGAATTGTTTCCAGGGGAAAGAACTACCAGCGGCAGGGTCGCGTTTCAGAGCTGGCCACAACGGACGGCGGAGGTCTGATTGCTTGGGTCGAAGGTTCGGAAAGGTACGCCACAAAGGTCGACGTCGATCGTGACAGGTTGCCGGAATCGATCTGTACCTGTCCCTACGAATACGACTGCAAGCATGGCGTAGCCGTCATCCTCGAATACCTGGAACGTGTCGAAGACAACAAACGCATTCCAAGAGCTCGCATGGACGATGAGCGCCTCCAACTGCTTGAGAATGCGGACAAAGATGATGGCGCGGACGATGAGGATTCTTTCCGGTCGGAAGCGATTGAAGGGGACATCCATGCTTTCCTGGAAGATAAGACCAGGGCCCAACTCATTGAACTTATTCTTGAACTTGCAGAACATTATCCGGAAATGGGGCAAGGCCTTGCCGACCGCAGGCAGGTTATCTCAGGAAACACTAAATCAGTAGTGACGCGCCTTCGCAGGGATATCCGTAAGATCAGTGAAGATCCCGGTTGGCAAGACAACTGGCATGGGAATGGTTACACGCCCGATTACTCCGCTATTCGTAACAAGTTTGAAACGCTATTAGCGGCAGGTTGTGCCGACGAAGTGCTCATCCTGGGTGAGGAATTGATAACTGTCGGTACCCGGCAGGTGGAAGAAAGTCACGACGAGGGAGAAACCGCTATGGAGATTGCCACCTGCATGCCGGTGATTGTCAAAGCCCTGGATCAGTCGTCTCTGGCGCTCACAGACAAGCTGGCGTGGGCTGTGGATGTTGTATTGAAGGATGAATTTGACCTTTTGGATGCGTTCGCCGAATACCTGATGCGGCAGCATAAAAAGCAGGATTGGAGCTTACTGGCGGACCAGTTACTGGATCGCCTCAAAGTGAGTCAATCCGCCACCGCCTCGGGCACTTTCGACCGAAACTATGATCGGGACTGCCTCAGCAACTGGATTATTCATGCCCTGGAGCAATCCGGCCGCACCGATGAGATTATTCCGCTCTGTGAAGTCGAGGCCCATAAGACAGGCAGCTACCTTCGTCTGGTTGAACGGCTGACTGCCGATCAACGCATCGGAGACGCAGAACGCTGGATTCAGAAAGGAATTGGGGCAACAAAAGAAAAGTGGCCCGGCATTGCGGCTTCATTGCGCAAAAAACTTTGTGAGATTCGCGTCGCACAAGAAAACTGGCCGATGGTTGCGGCAATACACGCGGAAGAATTCGTTCGTCTGCCCTCGCTACAAATCTACACAGACTGCCGAAAAGCCACCCGCAAGGTTAAGGCCTGGCCCAAAGTGCGTGGGTGTCTTCTGGTTTACCTTGAAAGCGGTATGCCGCCATGGAAACAGAAGGGCTGGCCTCTTCCCGAAACCGGTTTGGACGCGCCGGATCTCGAGCGGAAAAACCGATTCCCCATGGTTGACGATCTGATTGACATAGCCGTTTTCGAAAAAAAGCCCGATCAGGTACTGCACTGGTACGACCAGCGGCCGAAACAGCGGTATGACCTGTACGAACCGGGTGAAGACGAGATTGCCGCGGCTATTCAAGACCATGCACCCGAGCGGGCAATTGCCATGTGGAAAAAACTGGCGGAAAACCTGATTGACCAAGTCAAACCCCGCGCATATGAGGCGGCTGCCGGTTACCTGCGTAAGGCGGGCAAAGTAATGGTCCAGCAGAAGAGTGAAGAGGAGTGGGACCGATACCTACAGGGCATAAGAGAAAAACACGCCCGCAAACGACGACTCATGCAAATCTTGGACAACCTGGACGGTAAACCAATCTTAAAAAAGAGGCTATAGCGACCATGTTTATCGAATATCGTCGAGGCATGCTCGAAAAGAGCATGGTGCCCGAGGACCTGCCAGTGAAAGTCTGGCGTGGAGCCGAAATACCCACGGATGTTCAGATGGCCGTTGCTGAAGAGGACTTGCTTAACCTCTGCGGTGTCTACGGGGATGAGGACGTCGGCTCTCCCGTGGAATACGACCAATTGAAACTGGTGTTGGCTGGTGACACGGTCGAGATCACGGTTTTCAATCGCGGGATCACTCTGATATTTTCGGACGATGAACGAGTCCGGCGCATCCACCGCGTTCTGTGCAAATTGGATAAGGCGGGAACAGGCTGATGGCGTGCGTTAAGGCTGGCATAAAGAAAGTCGCCTGGTCGGGCCGTCTTGTGGCCGTTCAACCTCGGATTCGTCTCACGCGGTCATTTGATGAGCGGCACCACAGCTACCAGGGGTACGTGCTTCGCGTCGACGGAATGTGTGGAGACGAGACCGGGGAGTTTCTGATTGCCGTCGGAAAGGGCGCGCATGAGAAACATCAGTTTCGTGTCGGTATGGAACTCAGTGGTCTGTCGGTTCTCGTGGATGACCCGCGACTGGAGATAGCCGGATACTACAAAACGAGTCGAATCAAGATCGAGAAGGGCACTGAGGACGCACCACCTGATGGTCCTCCCTTCCTCGGAGTGCCGCCTGATTTGCCTACCTACCGGGAACGCGGGCATCGTCGTTTGGATGCCCGCACTTATGACGCCAAGTGTTTGACGTGCATTTGGGGTTGCCGCATGCCGGTTGAGATGATTATCGACCAGTGGGAACCATCTCAGAAGAAGTATCGGTTCGAGATATTCTGCTATGGCCCGAAAAGCTGCCCGCTCTACCGGGCCGGTGCCACGCGCAAAGTACCCGGCCGCCGCGGCATGACCTGGGAAGAAGAGGACTGGGTCGACGAAGATGCTACCTCGCACAGGGGGCCGGACGATTGATATGGTAAAATGCATACGCATGACGGAAAATCATACAGTATGGTATATCCAATAGGCGTTGAAGACATTGAGCCCAACCACTGGGTGGCATGGGTATTTGATCTTCCCGGATGCTATTCGAAGGCCCGCAATCGGGAGGATGCTGTCGCCAATGCCTCTTCAAAGATCGCCGAATACTTCGAATGGCTCACACACTACCACTACAGAACACCCCAGCCCACTGAGAGAATTGAGATAGAGGTTGCTGAATCATTCCGCTCGTTCATCAGCGAAGGTGATTATATCGTCAACGCTTTCTTCGAAGACGACCGCCGCCCCCTAAGCAGAGACGAGGTGGAACACGTACTAAAACTTCTTGAGTTCACCCGAGGCGACCTGTTCCGGGTCATCCGGCGAATTTCTCCAGAGCAGCTTGACAGGCCAATCCGCGGGGAAGTCCAAAGTTCGATCCGTGGGATATTGAACCACGTTGCCTGGGCAGAGTGGTGGTATTTCGACCGCTTGAACCTGGCTTTCAAGAGTGAGGAAATGCCCGAAGATGTTATGAGCATGCTCGAAAAAGTGCGAACACATACCCGTCGCCGGTTGCCGCACTTGGCAGGTAACACTATGATCACCGAGTGTATTGGCGAGCGATGGTCTGCTCGCAAGATTGTGCGGCGGACACTCTGGCACGAACGTGCCCACACTCAACAGATAATCCGATATCTGGGTCAATGAATACGGCCCCTCGCATTGGCACCAGGCAACCATTCTGACTCGCGTCCAGTTCCCAGTTGGGATCACCCGTCTTCCCAGTGCGACAAATCGCGACATGGATTGCGACACGTCATGAGGGATTTCGACCGCGCGGTGGGAAATCGGCATTGATGTCATTTCTTGCTTCCGGGAGCGGCCCGCCCTCGACATCCTCTTGACATCTTGTTAACATTAGATTTCTTATGGTTAACGTTGGGAGAACGAGAATGAACGAAAACGGTCATGCTGGCTGTTGCGTTCGGGGAGCCTCGTGATCGCTCATAAAGCCTGTGCAGGACACCCTCGCTAATCACTTAACTATGTGTCCACTTTCTCGAGGAAAACCAAAACCATTAAAAAGTGTTACTCATGTCCCGGTGCAAATGTAACCTATGTCATAACATTGAACATCCTTTTCTGACGGCTTTTTCAACAAGTCCCCAGCTGTGGTGCACCGGGCTCCTTCAAGAGTTGCCGTGGGGATGGTCTGCCTTACAGCTGCCGGACCTGACGAGAGCATGCAGGTTCACTAAAGTGTCCGACTACAAAGTGAAATCACTGTCCGAGTAATAGTGAAACCGCTGTCCGAGTTAAGTTGAAATGACTGGCCGAGTCAGAGTGAAATTACCACGAGGGAAGACTGGGGCGATGTGCCCGGCTGTCACGGAGTGGCAACTTCGCTCGGAATCACATGACACCTTCGCTCGCAATCGAGTGGCGGAATTGCTCGGAATATGCATCAGGCTGCTTGCGTGAGATGGTGCATTTAAGTACATTGACGGTGTATCAACTTAGGGGAGCGTAGATTGAGATGCGTCACTCCGATTCCGGAAACAAGAAGAGGTTTGAACCAGAGGAATTGAGACGTTTGCTAAGGATGTTCTGGCTTTCCGCGGAGGATGGCCCGATGTCTCCCGTCATCGATTCGACTGTAAAGGCATACGCTTATGGGCTTCCGCTGGCGATAGTGCACGAGGTCGGACCAACTGCACCCGTTTCGGAGACTCTGGCGGTGTTAGCCGTGAAACACACGGTGCATGTGAGGGTTCCCGACCCTGAGCCACCATTCTTAAAGGTGGATTTGTTTCCGGGCCCGAATTACAGCCCACCGTTGCCGGATGAATCCACAGGTATTCGATCCGTGCATGTCCCGTCCATGTCCGAACGCTTCAGTGACTTCGAGATGCTTGTGCCGTGCATCCTCAATCGCGTACTGGCTGAGTTGAATGTATTCCGACCAACAAAAGTAACCGGAGTCGAGGGGCTTTTTCTTTTTGTACTGTCGTACCTTCTGAAGTCACACAAGTTTACAATGACCAATGTTATTAGAGATGCTGTGATCGATGCAGACGGTGGTGCAGTTGCGGTCCCGTGTGATTTCTCGAGTTCCAAGGATAGCGGAGCTTTTTACGGATGGCTGCAGGAACTGACACCGGGTCCGCTTCTGTACATTGGCGTTGGGAAAGACAGTGACAGGAAAGGAGAGGCCTACTCTGCGATAGACCACTGGCTAAATCGGAACGCGGCGAGTGTCCATCTCGATAAAGAGATCGTCAATGACATTGTCAACAATGGTGACC
>JAHJOQ010000083.1 GCA_018820315.1 Candidatus Zixiibacteriota bacterium
GTGAAGCAGGTCGTTCATTTTTTGATCCTTCGATGCAGCTGAAGGTGCTGTTTTTCGCTTACTGTGATGGAGTTCGCAGTTGTCGAGCGATCGCGAAGCATATCCGTTATGACATACGATACCGTTATTTTTGCGGCAGTCTTCGTTCCGACTTCCGCACGATCAATCGATTCCGTCATGACAATTTGGATTTGTTGGGGGGCTATTTTGCAGGGATGGTATTGCTATTTGAAGAGTTGAAACTGGTTGATTTCTCGCAGTTGGCATTAGACAGCAGCAAGTTTCGAGCTATGAGTTCGGCATGCAAACGCAGCCGAATGAAGCGTCTTGATCGGCTGAGTCAGGAGTTTGCAACAGAGCTTTCGGAGGATTCGGTGGCGGATGGTATGTCGGAGGAAGCAGAGCCGGTAGATGAGTCGGGATTATCTCAGTCATCGTCCGCTGACAGCGAGAAGAAGGTTGATTACAGCGAGCTTTCCGATCCTGATGCTCGCTTCATGAAGACTTCGGAGGGAGGTAAGCGTCTCAGTTACAACGGTCATGTTGTGGTAGAGAAGAATCAGGTTATAATAGCAGCGGACGTGAGCACCAATGCGGATGATTCGGTTTATTTTGGTACAATGGTTGAGCGGACGGAGGAGATATTGGGCTCTCCCCCGGAGCGTTTGTTGGCTGACGGGGGTTACTATTCGGGAGGTAATATCAGCAGGAGTTTGGAAGCGGGGATCGATCTCTACCTTCCGGTTTCAAACAGTGGGCACAAGGTAGCGGATTCTGCCTATCATCGTGACGCATTTGTCTATGATTCTGATTCCGACAGCTATCGATGTCCGCAGGGAGAGACTCTTCACTATCAGAGTAGACGGCGACGTCGCGGAACAGAAGTGCGCGTTTACAGCGGTCGTGCATCGAGTTGCGGCAGCTGCTCTAAACGTCATCTCTGTACTTCCTGTCGAGTTCGCAAGCTTGAGATCAGCGAGCACTACAGCTATGAACGCAAGATGCGAGCTAAGCTGTCGAGCAAAGAGGGTAAGGAGATATATCGACGACGGCAGGGTCAAGTGGAGCCTGTGTTTGGCAATATCAAGTACAACCTCGGTTTCACGCGCTTCCTTCTGCGTCGCCTGAGCAATGTGCGCGGCGAGTTTCTGCTGTTCTGCATCGCTCATAACATAAGAAAGCTGGCAGGAGGGCTCGCTTTTTATCATCTAAAACTGGTCCTAAAACCACTTATTGAAGCCTGTTATGTCCTCTCAGAGGCAATATGGGAAAGGAGCATGACTAAACAGCTTGCATGCCGATCAACTCAACACGTCACACCACAAATGGCAATATGAATCGACAATAAGTGACTTGTGGGACAGCCTCTCCTCATCTGCCCCATTGAAAGGACCGATATATGGAAGCAATCAAAGGTAAAATCTATAAATACGGTGACGACATCAACACCGACGTCATCTTCCCCGGCAAATATACCTACACCGTCACCGACCCTGCCGAGATGGCGCAGCATGCGATGGAGGACCTCGATCCCGATTTCGTGAAAACTGTCGAGAAGGGTGATGTTGTTGTCGGCGGCAAGAATTTCGGCTGCGGATCGTCGCGCGAGCAGGCTGTCAAATGCCTGAAATTTTCCGGTGTCGGTGCGGTCATAGCGAAGACGTTCTCGCGGATATATTTCCGCAATCTGATCAACAACGGCATCCCGGCGATTGTCAATGCGCAGCTTGTCGATTCTGTCGAACCGGGAGACAAAGTCGTGGTCGATCTGCAGAAAGGGACTGTCACGACGCCAAAGGGCGAGTTCAAATTTCCGGCATACGCGCCTGAGATTCAGCAGATTATAAATGCTGGCGGGCTGATACCGTATACGCAGAAGAAACTTGGGATCAAACCCTGACCGGGCGGGATTCAACCATGCAGAAGACTGAAAGCAACGTCATTACGAACGAAGCGTGGCAATCTCCGCATTTGAGTGCCGCGCTGGAAGGAACCCTTTCCTGCCAGCACTCTCAAGCTGACAGGAAGGGATTGCTGCGCGGGCGGGAACCCTTTCCTGCCCGCCCTGTGATGGGCATTGAGATCGCCACGTCGCTACGCTCCTCGCGATGACAGGTTTCTCTGCGCCGTCAGGATTCCCATCCTGACGGTAGTGCGACGCAGGAAGTGAGGAATCCGGTCAGGAATGGATTCCTGACCGCTCGAATAGAAGTCTTGAACCGGGCAACATTCAATTAGGAACAAACGGCACCGACAGGGCATTTTAGATGACACAGTCGACCACGATTAACTTGTTGAGGTTTGACCGCGATTATTGTATCTTGCAGCGAAATAAAAGGTAATCCGGAGGATACTAATGAAAGTTAACGCTTACGAAAAAGATGGTGTTTGGGTCATTGAGGTCAAGGGTCAGATGATGGGTGGGCCGGACACCGGTGAACTCGATGAAAAGCTCTACGCTATCGTTGGCAAGGGAAACAAGCATGCGATAGTCGATCTGGGAGGATGCGACTGGATCAACTCATCGGGACTGTCGATTCTGATCCACCACTACAAGAAATTCAAAGATGCGGGTGGCGAACTTAAGCTCGCGAATCTGACGAAGAAGGTCGAGCGTGTGATGGTGATCGCGCGGCTGACCGAGGTTTTCGACGCGAGAGACTCAGTCGCAGACGCCATCGCAGCATTCAAATAGCATTAGCAGCAATTGCCTTGACACAATTGAGCGATCATGGTATGATGGAATTGATATCGAAAAATGTAATCGCTGACAGGGGCTGATGATTTATTAAGGCACGAAGCGCCGTTAGGAACCCTTTCCTGACGGCCAAATGAAAGGGAGAATATGAACGTATTCAGAATCCACATAAGACCCAAAGGCGGTAATGCCGATGTGCAGCCAAGTAGGTCAGGATCCTTGTGATCCTGACTATTCCAATCACTCACCGAATGCACCGTCGAATCTCGGCTCGTCTTTGGTTCCCCACTCGTCATCATAATATCCATTCTGTAAGAACTCATTAAATGATGAATGAGGGTAATCCGTTGGACTTCGACAGATTCCATGCTTGACTGGATTATAGTGAATGTAGTCTATGTGCTTACGCAAATCCTCGTCATCTCTAATCATATGATCCCAGAAGCGATGTTGCCAAAGTCGTCCGCTTGTGATTCGTTTCCTGCTGCGATACTGCGCCGCGAATTTCTGTTTCATTCGATGCATGAGTCGCGAAAGATCTTCCAGACCTGAATCCATGACCATGTGAATATGATCCGGCATGATGACCCACGCTACGATCTCCACCCCATCAATCTCTTCTAACATCCGCATCGCAGTCAACA
>JAHJOQ010000084.1 GCA_018820315.1 Candidatus Zixiibacteriota bacterium
CCCATGGCGTATATGTCGGAGAGCGCATTAGCTGCGGCAATCTGACCGAACATCAGCGGATCATCGACAATCGGCGGAAAAAAATCAGTCGTGACAACCAGAGCCTCAGTATCGTTGATCTGATAGACTCCGGCATCATCCGCCGTATTCGATCCGACTAGAAGCCGAGCATCGTTCGGAACCGGCAGCTTGCTTAATATCTCTTTGAGCGGACCCGCGCCCAGTTTTGACGCTCACCCGGCACAGGAAACCAGGCTCGTCAGCCTTATGATTTCGTCGCTGCTGTGTGTCAAGACACCGTCACCTTTCTGTAGATTGCAACACTGGAATAATACTGCCTTGTCGACTCTGTAACAAGCGATAAGTGGTGCGAGTTCGTGACCGGAAACAAAAAGAGGCGCCCATATGAGCGCCTCTTGAAAATTGATCGCGAGAATTGCGGTTAGCTAATTGGTTTTCTCGCAACTGACTTCGACTTTGCGTTGACCGTCGGCACCGGTTGTCACAGTGGCATTAGCATTCGTGATGCCTTTGTCGAGAAGCTGCTGCTCGATATAGGCCTCTACTTCTGCGTCAGACATATCATCGGTGCCTTCAAGCTTGAGGTCCATGCAATCTTTCGGCGGGAAAGTACCGTTGCCGTCAGACTCAAAGACGCCGAGCTTAACCTCCATCTTGCCGTCACTATCTCCATCGCCTTCGACCGATAGATCGATCTGGCGGCGACCGTCAGCATCGGTATCGACCGTGACTTCGTATGCGGTAATCCCCTGTTCGAGAAGCCTGGCCTCGATTTCGGAGCGGATTTCATCGTCAGTCTTGCCGGTAGCGTCAACCTGCACCTCGACCAACTTGTCACGCGCCTGCGCATAGAGCGTACCGGAGACTTTGCTTTTGACCGGCGTCACTTCCGGCGAACGACTGAACCCTGTCAGCGTGTAGAATGCCGCGCTTACCTCTCGAACAGCGTCCTCGCTCGGAAGGTCTGCGACCGTATAGTCGGTCAGATTGCCATTTGAGTTCGAGTTGATCGAAACATCTTCATATCCGAGCGCTTTCACGGCTTTCATGAGTGTCTGATCGCTGACTCTTGACTCAATACCTGCGAAGGTCGCATCGTATGCGACTGTCTTCTCGTATGTGAACGGAACCAGCGTTGCGACGATCAGCAACACAACCACCATACCCAGCCCGGCGATCATGCGAGGTCTTGACTTTATTCCACTTGAAATCCACGACATTAGAGTAATCTCCTTTACAGTCTCGGCCTCCACTCCGGAACGTATCCGGGCGAGAGGCGTGATGTTTTCGTTCTTAGTAGCTCTTGCGATCTTGAGTGCTGAAACGAGCTTTTTCGCAGATTCAGCCTCTTTCATACACGACGGGCAGTTCTGGATATGCTGCTGAGCTTCCCCGTCGATTTTCGCGCCCTCATTCAGAAGGCGTATCACTTCTCTGCAGCGCATACTGTCTCTCTCCTGTCTTATCAGCGGCATTTGATTCTGGAAGATATTTCTCTAATGCCTTTCGCATCTTTTTCCTTGCGCGGGACAATCGAGCCTTGATTGTCCCTTGCGGTTTGTTATGAAGTTCGGCCAGTTCGGCGATGCTCCAGCCTTCGACTTCGAAGAGGATGATAAGCGCTTTGTCTTCGGGACTGAGTGCCCCGAGTGCTCGATCGAGCAACCTCTTCCACGCGTGTGCTTTCGATGGATCGTCACCGACGCTCGATTCGACCCGGTCGAGCGGTACCGCAAGCCGCCACCATGGCTGGCGGCATCGGTTTTTGTGACGATTCACGATGATCCGGTAGATCCAGGGTCGAAAGGACTCCGGATCGCGCAACGTTGCGTGCTTCCTGAGGGCGATCAGCAACGAATCCTGATACAGATCGTCACCATCCTCCCTGCTCCCCGCGAGCTTCCGGCAGAAGCCTTCAGCTTCGGGGTGGAAAGGCTCAAGCATCTTCCAGAACTGTTCCGCCGTGTTCTTCATTCAACCCTTAGACACATTTTGAGGGTGGGAGGTTGCATTGGGTGGTGGAAATATAGTCAGGATGGTGGATTTGGCAAGCGTTGTAGGGCAGCGATCCGGAGTCACGCAGAGCGTGACGGAATGATCCTGCCTATTTCTTCGTTATGTTTTTCCAGACAATTGTCAGGATCTGCTCACTGACGTTCGCACCTTCTCTTCGCTCTGCTCGATCAGGCAAGGATCGCTGACCTGCTATGATGATTGTCAAGGGCTATTTGAGTCTACCTTGCATGTTTGAGTCTCTATATGGACGTTCTCCTTCGGTCTACTGATTCTGTTTGGCAGAAGTCCTTACAACCTGCTATTCGTGGTCGTGCCACATTATGCTCATTCGGAAAGTCGGAAATGGTGTCAACAATCTACATAAACGTGCTTTTGGCACAAGGTCAGCTACGTCGTACACCTGCTTCCGAATCTGTCTTAAAGACCTCTCTCTTCAGAATACTATTCAGTTTGTTCGTCATCTCAATGTGCCGATCTGGTATAGCTCTCCCGTTCGCTCCAGACTGTGGAGTCGCACCACGAGTTTGCGAGCAACAGCA
>JAHJOQ010000085.1 GCA_018820315.1 Candidatus Zixiibacteriota bacterium
GAAATAGAGGCAAAGGTAGATTGGCGCTTCACCAATGAAGATGCCAGGATTAAACTAAAGAGATTGTATCCTACATTATGTGGTTGACGGGACACTAGCTCCGGGTCTCTTCTCGCATGCGGCAGTACACAGTGATCGATCAACACTTCGCCGCATGTCATGGCTTCTCCTGTCTCGACTGGTTCTTTATGCAGTTTCAGGCTCGGCGATGGACCATCGACGCCTGGCTCAGCCCTGTTTTGCGGCATCTCCCAAGGGGAAGAGTGCGATTTCGCGACCACTCTCTCCTGAAAACGCCTCCTTTGCGGCATCGCCCTTTCAGAAAGTGCCGAAAATGCGGCATCGAAATCGTCACGGGACAGCAAATGGGCAGTCGGCTGGAAGAATGCCAGATGTGATTGATGTGATTTTCCCCTGCACTGTAGCGGAATATCCGGGAATCTGCACGGATCAGAAGCCTGCCCGATATGAAAGAAACCCTGCATTTGCTGCCGCTGCGATGCCGCTATGCCTTCTATCTCTCCCCATAATCTCACTCTGCGACCGTATTCTGCCGGAAAGCTGCGAACACTGCCTTTCCGTAACGTCAGATAACACGTCTTATCCGACATTCCTGCAGAATTAGGCGCCGTAACTCCCTGCTTTGCAACGACAATGGAGTGACAGGCACCGGTGTTATCGGACATCATTCTTGCATTTTTCCTCACATCTCCACCTTCCGATCTCCTGGTCAGTTGGAGCACTCCGGCGTCGGCAATCAAGATCTCAGGCACCAAGCCGCTAAGAATGACCTTTTTCATCATTCCGGAACTGATTCACTCACTAAGAAACCACCTATAAGCACAATATATTGTGGTCTCACACTCGTTCACCACAAGATATGGTACCACATGATGTCTTGTCAAGCAGTAAACTAGATGTGTGCAAAAACCGAAAAAGCGATGTAAAAGAATGAGCTATGAATTATGAATTCTCCGGGATTTGTTCTCCAACTTTTTGGCTGACAGCGGCATGATTCACAACCCGAAGAAACCTATAACCTCAGCCGAAAGACTCTCTTAAGATCAGCTTGACTAGAAGGGGGCAGTACCTGCAGCAGGTAAATCTCCGTTCGCTACGCTCACTCTGACTTACCTACTCTTGAGCCATTCCTTTGCCAACCTTTCTGCATTCTCTCCCCATCTCAAAAGGGAGGTACCTTTTAGATTCCGACTCCCACGCGTTTTCATTTGCCATCTTGAAGTGCCTTGCCTATATTTCGAGAAAGGCAGCTTGGCAGTATAAGGTCCAACACGGTTGACATCGCAGAGTAGCAGATGTCTGCTAGGCGATCACAGTCACAATAACTCCAATGGGGGACGAAGATGAGAGTTCTGATTACTAGAGACTGGCGCGCATTGGCTCGGTATCTTCCGGTTTTTTTCATGGGTGCCTGCCTGCTCGGATGGGCCGGTTGCACAGACAAGCCCAATGGTCCGCCACCCCCGCCCCCTGAGCGTCAAGAAGGACTGGACATATTTCAGATCAGTCCTCAAGAGATGCAAAGGTGTGTCATCGGAGACACCATTGGATTCACGGCAACCGCCATAGGTAAGGATGGTGACACTTTGTCGAATGATACGACAGTCACCTGGGGCCTTAACGGTGACTCCATAGGTAGCCTATCCCGTGACAAAGGCGAGCACACAGAGCTCATCACAGTGGATATGGGCGAGGCCTATGTACTCGTGAAGTTTCATTCTGTTGAAGACACGAAGATAGAGTCGACGCATGTCTGCGTTCGCACATCCTGGGTATTGGTGAGTATGAACCCGTCCGACACAGTGCAGATCCGGCGAGGCGACACCGCACATTTCACGGCTGCAACCACCGATCATGAGGGCAATCCGATGGAGGATGCCACGATCTCTTGGTCCATGGTCGGCGATGAGATTGGCACAATCGAACCAGACACCGGGGCAACTGTGTCTCTCACAGTCTCAGACACCGGCTGGGCATATGTGATTGCGGAGTTCGATAAGGCTGCGGATTCATGCCTCGTATTCGCTCTCCCGGCCATCTACGGTGTGCATGTGCAACCCGGCGATTCTATACTGCTCACCACAGAACCGAGCCAGGTGTTCGTAGCGACGGGGGTGGATGAATTCGGAGCGGGTGTCGACCTTGATTCGGTCCTATGGTCGCTTCGAGGCAACACGATCGGCCATCTGAGTCCTGAGAGCGGCGATACCACATACCTGGCTCCCAGCGATACTGGGAGTGCCTATGTTGTTGCATCCTGGCACCTTCTGTCAGACTCGACTCACGTTACAATACGTCCCAAACTCGCATCTCTTTCCATTTCGCCCTTCGGTGAGACTACGATCGAGGTGGGTGATACTGCTAGGTTTTCCGTTTCCGGCCTGGACCAGTTCGATAATCAAATGATACCAGAAGGCATTCGATGGTCGCTTGAGGGCGACGCGATCGGTGATATCGCGCCTGATACGGGTAGCACCGCTGTTCTGTCGGCTACAGACACCGGCACTGCATATCTTGTGGCAGCTTCAGGTACAGTGTCCGATTCAGTTGTCGTGCGAGGAAAGCTCAGCATTGCCAGGATCATCGTATCGCCCGACTCGGGGGAGGTCGAAGTAGGTCAGAGTCAGGAGTTCTCCGTTGAAGGACGAAACCCACTTGGGCTGCCCGTGAACCTGGAAACTGCTTCCTGGTCACTTCGGAATTCCGAAATCGGCCAGATAGACCCGGTGAACGGGACGACATCCGAGTTTAGCGCCGAAGCTGTTGGTTCCTCGTTTCTGGTCGCCTCCTACGACACTTTCATGGATTCTGCCTTCGTGCGAGTTCTTACGGCCTCTCCCTTCCCAGTCGTGACAGACACTGCAATCGCCGGCTTCATCGGGGTCTTTCAAGGAGGAGGTGACAACATAGTCATCAACTTCGATAGCAGCACGGCGTGCGAAGGCATATGGTCACTTCGAGCGGTCTACAGCGTACGCTCGAATGGCTGGGCCGGATGGTTTTGTGAAGAGGGTACGGTCGGAGGGCATGAGACGAGGGATATGTGTCACATCACTGCCGGTGGACACCTCAAATTCTGCGCGAAAGCGGAACCGGCGGTCAGATTGGAGATTGGCATAAGGACCGATAATATCTCCCCTGGCACGGAGAAATCAAAGCTGATGATTGACGTGGACACTGTGTGGCGGGAATTCTCGATCTCGTTTGCAGATTTCCTTGCCCTAGAATCCCGTTTGGATTACTCAAAAGCGGAAGTGTATATTGTTGCCTCCATCGTTGGACCCAAGATTGGCGGTGCTGCAAGCGGCACGTACTGGATTGATGACGTACATTGGACCAAAGAGTGAATCCCGCTGGCGGGATGAAAAGAAATGGAGTTGTTCAGATGAAGACAATTGTGATGTTCACCGCATGCGCTTTGTGCGCTATGCTCTTTTGCTGCAAAGATAAAACCAGTAACCCTTCGCCACCACCAACAGATCCTGACCCGTCACGGATATACGTTGGTGAATCGCTGTCCCCCGGCTGTGACATGGGCGTCAATACTTCGGGAGATCGCACTGATTGGGTCGAGAATATGAGTGGATTCATGAGAATGTCATATCCCAGTGGACAGAGCTGGGGCGCTGTATTCATTACTTACGGAGAGCCAATAGATCCTCCTAGGCCAGGATGGGATTGCTCGGATTTCGACTCCCTGCTGGTTGATCTTAAAAGCGAAGTTGAAGGAGGACGAGTGGAGATCGGCATAAAGGACAACACTGATCCTGACAACGGCACAGAGACCAAGATCCTTGTAAGCGATTTAGATACTATATGGAATACGTACTCGTTTGCCCTAGAAAGTTTCCGCACTGCTGATTTGACGGCAATATACGTGTTCGCGGAATTCGTGTTCAGCGGAGGAAACCCTCAAACAGTGTACTTCAGGAACGTGAAGTACACCCAGAATGAGGAGTAGGTGATTTGCTTCGGCAGTGCCTTGTTTTGCCCACGGTTTTTGGCCCAGTTCTGGTGAGGATTAACGCTCTGTATTCTATCCATGCAACCTTGGCCTCCAGGTATTTGGATTCTGCCACGAGATCAGAGTGAGACCATTGACAGGCATATACGCTTCCGGTTCGCAGGTGCCTGCACCTCTGTGTGACTCTGGCGACCGGCATAGATCACTAGTCCGAAGAGATGGACCGCCAATCACGCTGCCGCGAACACAATCCCCGTCGACAAATCCATTCCAATTCGCGCAATTGCAGCTCTTATTGCCAGGTATCACTCCCCGGAGTCGAGCGGCTTCGAGGGTTCCATTTTCTCTCGGACCAGAATCGGATCAGCACTGGTCACCGGAAATTTCAGGAACGCAGAGGACCCAACCCGCCTTTGTTGAACTGGCGCCTACTAAACGCTGCTGTCAAGTTAGGAATGGAGAAGCGGCGACCACCAGAGCCGCTGCAATGTCCAAACCGGGATGGCTTGAGTGAGGTAAAGAGCACACCGAAGACTACCATCGGTTTATGGTATAGCTGAGTCCCATTTGGAAATCACTGTTCGGGTTATCATCCATCGCTTTGTCTTTCAGATAAGCCGTTACTCCGGAGTACTCAAAGTAGAATTTTGTTCCTCGGAACAGGTCGCCGAAGATTCCCGTTTGCCATCGAACCGGCATGATTCTAAGTCCGCCCCCCATTGTGACCCGGTTTTGCCAAAATTCCCTCCGGCCAGTGACCACCACCTCGGTTGTTACATAGGGTAAGATGGCGAATCCGGAATTTGGTGTGAGGTTGACACCCCATTTGGGCACAATCGCGAAAATCCAGGAATCATAGTCGTTCACATAGAAATTCGTCTCCCGCCAGGAGAAGTCCATCCACAACTCTCCCCAGTACTTGTTCTTGTTGTAGAAGTTGCATTCCCCGTATATTTCCATGCCGAAGCGGGTGTCAACGTCCGGTCTCCAGGACCAGTCATCTTCATATTGAAGATGCGAAGTCCAGAATCGCATGGCATAGAACCTCAAGTGATTCAACACCTTTAGAGGTGGAACAGAGTCAAAATTGATGTTCTTTAATGGTCGCCATTCGAGTCCCGCACCGTAATCGAATCGGTCCTCCCAGTTGATCTCCTTGAGCGCTTTCAAGAGACCAACAGCCAACGGATCCGGGAGAGGCACGCGAGATTC
>JAHJOQ010000086.1 GCA_018820315.1 Candidatus Zixiibacteriota bacterium
GTGAAGCAGGTCGTTCATTTTTTGATCCTTCGATGCAGCTGAAGGTGCTGTTTTTCGCTTACTGTGATGGAGTTCGCAGTTGTCGAGCGATCGCGAAGCATATCCGTTATGACATACGATACCGTTATTTTTGCGGCAGTCGCACTCGTGGACTGAGTATCACTCAGGTCTATATCAGGTCATGCTCCCGGAATCCCGTGAGCGTGGCCTGACGGAAGCATCCCTCTATCACATCCACAAGATCATCAACGCCGCTGGTTTGGTGGATGCCGAACGTAGCATAGACCGCAACCATTGTGCCGACCTACATTCATTCGCAAACCACCGCACCAACCAATTTGACATTGCCTCACTCGCAAGCTATATTCCGGTAAATCGTAAAGGAGGAATGATACATGGCATCAGTCAACAAGGCGATCCTGATCGGCAATCTCGGAAGAGACCCGGAGATCAAATACACGCCGAGCGGACAGGCGGTGACGAATTTCTCGATTGCGACGACTGAACGCTACAAGGACAAGAGTGGCGAGATGCAGGAAAGAACAACCTGGCACAATATCGTCGCATGGGGCAGGCAGGCTGAAATCTCCAAAGAGTATCTCTCCAAGGGGAGCCCGGTCTATATCGAAGGGCGCATCGACAACCGCAGCTACGAGGACAAAGAAGGCAACAAGCGATACATCTCCGAAGTCGTCGTGCAGCGCTTGCAGCTTCTGGGACGCAAGGGCGAGTCGTCTTCGACCAGCTACGATCAATCGCCTCCCCCGCAGCAGAATGATTTTCCTGACGGTGGTTCCGGAGATGACGACGATCTCCCGTTCTAGTCAGATTATCGGATGAAAGGACGAGGTACAAAGGTCTGGATCGGTGGCCTGATTCTGCTTAATTTTATCTGGCTGCTCAAAACACTTTCCGGCTATGTCGGCTGGGTCGATTCAGGGGAGCTAACAGTCGCGTGCTATACGCTCGGCATCGCGCACCCGACGGGTTACCCCATTTACACGCTTCTCGGGCGGGTCAGTACGCTATTCTTTCCCGGCGAGATCATTAAAGCCGTATCATTCGTGTCGCTCCTCGCCGGTCTAGGGGCGGGTGTTCTGTTCATCCTGACAATCCGTTCGATCTTCAAGCACGTCGGCATCCTTGCAGACATCAAGGCCAACCATCTTCTTGCAGCTTCCACCTCCATTGTGGTGTTGCTGTATACACCCCTGGTCTGGAGTCTCTCTGTCACAGTCGAAGTCTACGCGCTGCACCTGCTTTTCGTGACGGCGATATTCTATCTTGTTGTCGAATCGACTGCGATCAGCAAAGCCCGATTGATGCGCACAGCCGCACTCTTAGCATATCTGGTTGGCCTGTCATTCAGCAATCATCTTTCGACCGTGCTCCTCCTTCCGGCGCTGGCATTCTGGGCAGCAGGGACTGATGCAATCAGGCGAAACCTGATTCGACTCATTCCGGTTTGCGCGATTCTGGGACTGCTCGGTCTGACGGCCTATCTCTATCTCCCGATTCGCGCATTCCAGACGCCAATTATCAATTGGGGAGACCCGACCACATTGGAGAATTTCATCCGGCATGCCTCCGGCTGGCAGTACCGGGTATGGATATTCAACAAACCGGGCGCTGAAATTCTGCAGAGCATGGGCGACCTGATCGGTCTGGTCGTGCGACAACTCCCGCTTCTCATGGTGGTTCCTGCGGCAATCGGGCTTGTAGTCCTGACGGTCAAGAGTCGCTTCATTTCTATCTTTCTCGGAATAGTCTTTGTATCCAACATCATCTATGCCGCGGGTTACACAATCCCTGAAATCGACACATATCTGCTGCCGACGATCCTCATATATACCGTTTGGTGTGTCATCGGGATTGCCGCGATATGCGTGTTTGCTCTGGAGAAGCTTGCAGGCCGAAGCGCGCGGGTTATCGCTCCCTATGCAATCGCAGGTCTACTGCTGCTGCTCGGATTCTATCAGATTATCACAAACAGAGAATATGCGGACAGGAGCAGTTACCGTTATGTCGACAACCAGAACCAGCTCCTCTTCGATTGCATGGAGCAGCGCGCTGTTTTCTTGACTGCCAACTGGGATTACTACAGTCCGTTGCTCTACACGAGATTTGCCGACAGCATTCGCACGGATATCACTGCAATTGATATCGGCCTGCTGCAACGAAGCTGGTATTACAAGTACATCTCGCAAATCGATCCGGAGCTTGATCAGAGAATCAGCGATGCCGAGCGTAGATTCATGCCTCTCGTTCGAAATTTTGAGAGAGGTGATCCATACGACCCTGCGAAGATCGAAGCCACATACCAGGAAATCATCGCCACGATCGCGGCGACGCCAAACAGACCGGTGTATATCGATCTCGGCACGAAATTCGAAAAACTGAGCGAATTCGGGATGGCACCGGTTGGCTTGCTGTTCAGAGTCATCCGCAAAGATGATCTATTCGTTCCGAGGCCGCCGGAGAGGATGACGCTGGGCCCTGCCGGCATCGATATTCTTGAGAAAGACTACAGCTTGAAGAAGCAGGTAGACATAATCAATAACATGAACAGGAACTGGTTAACGTTTTGGGAGCAATACAGATCGCCAGAAGAAGAATCTACTCCGTAACCTCAGCGCCACGCCTGTACTCCATCTCGCTTTTGAATCCGTAATCATCCTGAAGATTGATGATCCAGATACCTGCCAGCTCACTCACGACGTTGACATCTGCCAGAAGATTCTCCGCGATTTCATATGTCTTGATGTGATTCTCATCTGCAAACCGGATCAGCAGGAGATCTTTCGCCTCATTCGTCAGATAAGACTCGCCCGAAATGTTCAGCCGCGTATCGGAGAATTTCAGTCTCTTGATAGGGATTTCGTGAGGAACCTTCAGCGCGAGATCTACCTTCCACAGGTTCCGTTCGAGCGCCACCTCGACATTGAGCAGCCCCCCATCTTTGTCGAGATCGATTGAAAGGAATTCGCTTTGGACGTATGAATCAAACTTGCCTTTGGTCTTTAGCACATAGTTCAGAACATTCTCATATTTGTCATAGAAACCCCGTCCCATGGGAATCTTGTTCGTTTTCTGAACGTCGACTGCTATTCGACAACCAGACAATTTCCTATCCTGACTCAGTCCCCAAGTGTGCTCCGTTTTCCCTTTGCCAACTCGGCCTCAGGCGTGTCAGGGAACCTGGTAATAGTCTCATCGTAATATTTCTTCGCCTTGGCCTTGTCGCCTGTTTCCATGTAGCACTTGCCGAGTTTATAAAGCGCAGACGCCATCCTGTCAGAGTCCGGATATTTGCTCACTACCTTCGCAAACTCGTCCCTGGCAGATACAAAATTATTCTGTCTGTAGTAGCATTCGCCAATCCAGAACTGGGCATCGTCAGTCAGGTCTGTGCTGGGGAAACCCGTTATGTACTCGTTGAAACCCAAGATGGCGAGTTGATAATTCCCTGCCGAGATATCGGCAAATGCGCCGTCATAGAGTTTGCGCGCATCGACATAGACAACACCACCGGAAGTCGTATCGGCAGCCGAATCAGCCACTGCCGACGGAGGAGCCCTCATAAGCCCCTGTTGTAGAGCGGTCACAGATTGCTGCAACCGCTCTACTCTATCTATCACATCGTTGAGTTTGGCTCCGAGCTCTTCGATCCTGGCATCACCAGCCTCATCGGTGAACTCTGTGCGAGCTTTGAAGGTGGTCAGAGCGTCGAGAAGCGATCTCCCGAGGCTGTCCACCTCAATCAGTTTGTCTTCGATTGCCCGGTTCTGCTGCTCCAGAACATTCATCTGAAGGGACATTTCATCCAGCTTGCGGGACGAAGTGCACCCTGTCAGCAGAAGAAGACATAACAAACCGATTGCACCGAGCCATCTCACGATTACACCTGTCTACTGGCTGGTTATGGTGAACTTGGCACGGCGATTTTTCTGCCAGGAGACCTCATCGTGGCCTGTTGCCACAGGTCTTTCCTTGCCGTACGAAATGATCTCCATGCGGCCCACTGGAATGCCAAGACTCTTCAGATAATCCATCGCCGTCCTGGCACGTTTCTCACCCAGTGCAAGGTTATACTCGACTGTGCCACGCTCGTCGCAATGGCCTTCAATCATCACCGTTACCTTCGGGTTGTCCTTGAGCAGCTTCGCATTAGCCTCAAGCGCCGTTCTGGCATCGGAACGAAGATTGTACTTGTCAAAATCAAAATATGCCGTCTTGAACTGATCCTCGGTAACCTTCTTGACTTCCGGTGGTGGTGGCGTCGGCGGTTCAACAGGCGGCGGCGTTGTCGTGTCAATCTCCGGTGCCGGTGGCGCAGGCGGTGGCTCGGGCTGTTCCTTGTTGCAGCTGGCTCCAAGTACCACCAGCGACAAAGCCAATAGTGCGAAGATTGTCAAAATCCTTGTCAACATTTTCACTCCTCCTTCAATTTCCCGTATCTGACCTGTTATTCTATTCACTCTTTCAACCCGACAAATTAATCGGTCGAGTGCGTCAGGTCAACAACAATCTAGTTATCGTTTTGTGTTTGGTCCCCAAAAAGGATTGCTTGACTTACTGTCAGAAGAAATCTGACGCCTGGTTAGCCCCATAAAATCCGTGATGAACAAATCATAGTTATCGTTGTGCCGTGCCGAGTAAACAAGATGATAACTGTCCGGTGCCCAGTGCGGATTCTCGTTAGAGCCGCTCCTCGTGATCAACCTGAAATTCTCACCAGTGACATCGACCACGCAAATGTCGAAATTCCCCCTGTCGCTTCTCGTCACGAATGCTATTTTCGACCCATCCGGAGAGAATGCCGGTGAGTCGTTGTATGATCCCCTATACGTCACTCGCGTGACATCCAAGCCTTCGTCGTCCATCAGGTACACCTGCGGGGTACCGGTACGATCCGACGAGAAAGCTATTGTTCGACTATTCGGTCCAAATGACGGCGAAGACTCGATAGCCCGGGAGTTTGTCAGACGCCGCTTGATCTTCCCATTCATATCGAGAAGGTAGAGCTCAGCATTGCCATCCTTCGACAGCGTCAGGCATATTTCATCGTTGGTTGGTGAAATTGCCGCCGCAGAGTTCAGCCCTTTGTACGATGCAACCTTCGAGTGATTCGCGCTGCCGATATTGGCTCTCCACAATTCAGGAAAGCCGCCCTTGAAGGAAGTATATAAGATTGATTTCCCCTGTGCATCCCAGACGGGAGAGAGATTTATCGATCCGTTAGATGTCACTGCGTAACTACTATGCCCGTCATAATCGCACACATAGACTTCTTTGTTGCCAGACTTCGCCGACACGTAGGCGATCTTCGTGTTAAAAAGAGGCTTCATTCCTGCCACCTGCCTAACAACATCATCCGACACTGAATGCGCCAGAGCTCTCAGATTATCCCGACTGGACCTAAATCCGTCAGATCTCATCTCACTCATGTGGACAAGATCCCAGATTGTGTAGTTGATTTCGACCTCGGAACCCTCAATAGTGCACCTGCCGGACACGAGATACTCCGCGCCCATGTTCTTCCACGCCAGCTTTGTCATTTCGGTCAGTTCAAGAACACTGAGTATGAAAGAGTCTATCGGAATTTCTTTGAAAAGCATGTGAAAAGAAAGATCATCGCGGATGATCTGTGAGATTTGCTGCGCCAGCCGTATGTCGTCCGGTGAGGAGACCATGCTCGTGATCCTAAAATCCTCGACCGAAATCGGGTATTGTCTGATTTCCCCTTCCTGTATAATTCTCGCAGATATATCTGCGGAAGGTTGTGCAATGACCACATTCATCGCTGCAACCAGCATCACAATCGATAGCAAAATCGTATTCTTGATCACGGTCTGTATTCAAACTCCAAGTGAAAGCCGAGCACGTCATACTTGTAAGCGATCGGCAATGGCGGAAGTTCCGCTGTTCTCATCACCGCACCCAGCGCGTGGTTATCATATTGGTCGTTGCCGGATGATCTCTCGATTGCAGGACCTTTGATCATGCCGGTTCTGTCTATCTGAAAGTAAATAACACACGAGAGTGTTCGTTGCGAAAGCACCGGATTCTGCCAATTGCGGTCGATGATTTGTGTCACCCGACTGATGTCGTACGGGAAATCGCCGACTCCAAGACCACCTGCGACGCCATCCGATCCGATCGAAGTCGAGATGTCTTTTCCCTCTTCGCCCACAACCGTCTCTTTCTTCTTCCCGCTATCAGCCGTCGGCTTCTTGGCAGTCTCTTTCTTCGGTTCTTTCTTTCGTTCCTTCTTCTTGATTTCCTTCTTCACTATCTCAGCTGGGGTCTCTATCGATGTCAGTTTCACCGGATCCTCTTCTATGACGGCCTGCTCGGCTATCTCAGTCGGAATGTCTGGCACTTTGACAGTCTTCTTCTCCTCAACCACCGGCTGCGGAGGCGCTGCCTTCGGCCCGGCAGCAGGGATATTGTCATAAAGCTGCACATTGGCAAACTCATCCGGATCGAACTGATGTGCGCGTCCCCGCACAGTCGACGCGATGATAATCAGCGCAAAGAAAGCCAGGTGCAGAAGCACCGATATCGCAATATCCTGCGATCTCATTTGGAAGAACCTTCTTCAAACGGCTTGGTCACAAGCCCTACATTCACAATCCCCATCTGCTTCAACCTCGCTACAACGTCAATCACAACTCCATAGTTCACACTTTTGTCTCCACGCAGATAGATAGCGCTAATGTTCTTGCCTTTGATGTGGTCCTTTAGCCTCTTTTCGAGACTATCCGCACGGCAGAAAACGTCATCGATGAAAATCCCACCATTCTTGTTCACCGTGATCACGACGCCTTCTGCGTCGGCAGTGTTATCGACGAATTTCGTTTGAGGCAGCTCGATATCTATGCCTGACTGCAGCAGAGGCGCAGATATCATGAACACGATCAGTAGCACAAGCACGACGTCCACGAGATTCGTGACATTGATCTCGGCCATCATGCGATAGCTACGGCGTCGATTCGGCATTAGAATTCATTCTCCTTCTGGATCGCCGAAAGGAGTTCGAGCGAGAAGTTGCTGAGATCGTCGGCAATGAACTTCAGCTTGTTGTTGCACCAGTTATACGCGATAACCGCCGGAATAGCTGCACCAAGACCGACAATCGTGGCGATCAACGCCTCAGCAATACCGGGAGCAACGACCGCCAGTGATGCCGAGCCTCGCACTCCTATATTCATAAACGCGCTCATCACACCCCAGCAGGTGCCAAGGAGTCCAAAAAAAGGCGCCGAATTGGCAGTAGATGCAAGAAAAACGACATGTTTTTCGAGCTTCGCAAGTTGTTCGCTGGCAGACCGTTCGAGCGTTTTCGATATAGCATCGAGATCATGCGAATTCAGCTCTATCAGCCCTGCCTGCAGATTCCCCTGCCCCTTGCGCTTGGCGACTATCTCCTGGAGGTCATGGAAGCCGTCGTCGAGCATGTTGAACAGCGGGCTCGCCTTGCACGGCGCACATTTCGCAGGTGCGTCAATAAGCCTTTTCCGGTTGCGAAATAGCTTTATGAAATTGTCGTTGAGACGGTCTACCGCCCTGTACTGCCTGAACTTAGCGATAACGATCGCCCAGGAGACAAGAGACATGAAGAGGAGTATCAGCAGTATCAGAACGGCGAAGAAGCTGGAATGTCCCAGGAGATCCCAGAAACTTCCCACGCCAACTTGTGCAGGGGCAGTCACATCCGGCATATGTAAGAGTCCTTTCTTTGCTACCTCTATGCTTCTACTGAATGACGAAGCATTTGTTTCAGAATCCGAAACGCACCGATGATAGTCCTGTAAAAGTCCACCTGCAAGCAAAATCACCAAAGCTCCGTTTTTTTGTTGACTGAACGGCACATCATTCGTTAAAAGTGTCATGATAAATCCAAATGAGGAGGGATGAATGAGGAAAACTATTCTGGTTCTATGTTGTGCGCTTTTTCTATTTGCTCTGCTGTTTATAGGATGCGGCAAACAAGAGGAAGAACCGGCTGAGTTGGAAACACCGACCGAGAAGATGGAAGTGCCTGCCGAGAAGCCGGTAGCTGTCGACACGATGATGCAGCATGAGGAGATGATGCCTGACTCTGCTGCGATGATGGACAGCGTGAAGGCAGTTGGCGGAGAAGTCGGCGAGAAGACCGGCGTTAAAGTAGACACCAAGTCGGGCGGCTGATCAAAGATTGTAACCCGACGCTTAGCACTACCTGCTGGTATTAGAAAAAGCGGCCCAGGCCGCTTTTTCGCGTTTCAGAGTCTGCTCCCCGCAGAGCGCGGCTTCACTCGGCGCAGGTCGCCTCCCCCCTCTCATGGTTTAAGTTGACAGCGGAATACTCCTCGAGTAACTTTCCGCCATGGTTCGAGATAACAGTGATATTGAGCAGGAACTTAGGGAGCTTACTGACAGGATCAATTACCATAACCATCTCTACTACGTCTTAGATCGCCCCGAGATTTCTGACGCTGAATATGACCGTCTCTTCGACCGACTCGATGAACTGGAGAGGCAGAATCCGGAACTTCGCCGTCCCGACTCCCCGACCCAGAGAGTGGGCGCACCGCCTTCAGAGAAATTCGATCAGATCAAGCATTCGGTTCCGATGCTGAGCCTGAACAAGGCAACCTCTGAGGCTGAATTTCTTGATTTCGTCAGACGTGTGCAGGTAGATCTCAAAGGAGATCGTGAGACAATCGAATATGTCACTGAACCGAAACTGGACGGTTTGGCGGTCGAGATTGTCTATGAGAATGGCCTCCTTACGACAGCGTCCACGCGCGGAGATGGGGTTACCGGCGAAGTCATCACCGAAAATGTGAGAACCATCAGAAGCGTCCCTCTGCGGCTCATGATTGATACACCTCCGAGACTTCTTGAAGTGCGCGGTGAGGTAGTGATCACGAAAGCGGACTTCGTAAAGCTCAATCTGACCAGAGAAGAGAATGGCGAGGAGCTGTTTGCGAATCCGCGCAATGCCGCGGCGGGATCTCTCAGGCAGCTCAACCCACAGGTCACGGCATCAAGACCCCTTGTAATGCTTGCATATTCCACCGGTTTGATCGATGGAGCTGACTTCGATAAGCACTCCGATGCCCTCGAATATTTGAAGAGCGTCGGCTTCAAAGTCAGCAATCTAATAAAGGTCTGCGGAGGCGAAGATTGTGTTGTCGCTGAGTACGCTCAGTTCATGGAAGAGAGACCTTCTTTGCCTTTTGATGTTGACGGCATGGTGGTAAAGATCGACTCCCTCCGTCAACAGCGGAAGCTCGGTGAGCTTTCAAGATCGCCCCGATGGGCGGTGGCATGGAAATTCCCTCCCGAGCAAGCAAACACGATTCTCGAGAACATCGAAGTTCAGGTGGGACGTACCGGCATCCTGACACCGGTTGCGCATCTCAAACCTGTGCGGGTAGGCGGCGTCGAGGTGAAGCGGGCGACTTTGCATAATGAGGATGAGCTCAAACGCAAGGGCGTGCTGATCGGCGATACTGTCGTAGTCCAGAGAGCGGGCGATGTGATTCCCGAAGTAGTCAGTCCCGTGATCGACAAGCGCACTGGCAAAGAGATCGAATTCAAGATGCCGACAACCTGCCCCGCATGCGGATCGAAGGTCGCAAAAGACCCGGATGGCGTCTACATAAGGTGCAACAACATCCACTGTCCGGCTCAGGTGGCGGAGCGCATCTTTCACTTCACTTCGAAATCCGGCGTTGACATCGACGGCCTTGGAATGAAGCTCGTCGAGCAGATGACCCAGACGAACCTGATCAGCGACGCAGCTGATTTATACTTCGTGACCAAAGATCAGCTCCTCGGCATGGACCGGATGGGGGAGAAACTGGCTGACAACATTCTGGCGGCAATTGACCACAGCAGGACTCCCGATCTGCCGCATCTAATCAACGCTCTGGGCATATGCAACGTCGGCGAACATCTCGCAGGCGTGCTGGCAAGACAATTTTCGACAATTGACAATCTTGCTGCTGCAGATATCGATGGCCTGTCAGCAATTGCTGAGATCGGGCCGATTGTCGCTGAGTCAATCAAATCTTACTTCTCCGACAAGGCTACGACCGAATTCTTGCAGCGGCTGCGAAAAGGCGGTATGGTCTTCCCTGTCGAGCAAACCGCGGCCGGTCCGAAGCCGCTCGAAGGGCAGACGATTGTGATCACCGGCACACTCGAGGACTATTCCCGCTCTCAGGCGAAGAAGCTTCTCGAGAATCTCGGAGCACGAATCGCATCATCCGTTTCGAATAAGACAGATGCCGTCGTGGTGGGAGCAAACCCGGGATCAAAGTACGACAAAGCGCTTGCACTCGGGATCAAGATCCTGGATGAAAAGGAACTAAAGAGACTCTTGGAGGCGAAATAACATGGAAGACCGCTTGCTAAAAATCCAGACTATCGCCGTTCCGGTAATATCGATAATGGTGATGTCGGTGTTCTTATACTACGCCAAACCGATCCTTGTGCCTATTGTGCTCGGAATAACATTCGCATTCATCCTGAATCCGGCGGTTAAGCTGTTGAAGAGGCTCAAAGTTCCACACGTCGTGGCTGTCGTGGTAGTCGTGTTTGTCGCTCTTGCGATTTTCCTATCCGTCGGTGGGCTGATAGGATCGCAGGCCAGCGAATTAGTCATTAAGCTGCCGCAGTACTGGACCGCATTCCAGGCCGAACTGGCGAAACAACTCGACAAATTCCCGTCTCTGATGCAGTATCTACCGGGTGACTCGTCCACGGAGCCTGGGACGGACATCCTCGAAAACATCAAATGGAATGATATCGCTTCGCTTTCGAAGTTTCTTTTTGCCGGTATCGGATCTGCATTTTCGATGCTGGGCAAGACCGTGCTGGTGCTGCTGATGACACTCTTTGTGCTCATCGAGCAGGTCGGATTCAAGCGCAGGCTTGCACACCTGTTCGGCACCGAGCACTCCGGGGCATCCGCAGAGATAGTGAATCAAATATCAGATAATGTCTCCGGTTTCCTCGCGGTTAAGTTCACCACGACATTCGCGCTTGCCGTTGTCGTCACCATCGGGCTGGTCATCATGGGCGTACCGTATGCCTATGTATGGGGGCCTGTTGCCGGACTGCTGAATCTGGTGCCCTACGTTGGGGCCGTAATCGGAGCAATTCCACCGATGATAGTCGCATCAATCGAGTACAAGTCAATGTGGTGGTTCCTATATGTCGGGATATTCTTCTTCGTGCTTCAATTCCTTGAAGGAAACATCATAACGCCGAAACTTGTTGGCAACAGGATCAATCTGAACCTGACTTCAGTGTTGATCGCGACACTCTATTGGGGATGGCTCTGGGGAGGAGTCGGTGTTATCCTCGCCCTGCCGATTACAGCAACATTCAAAGTCATCAGCGAGCATGTCGAAGCGCTGCGACCAATAGGACACCTGCTCGATGGAAGTTTCAAGGCATAATCCGCGACGATCTCTGCAGTTCAGGAGTTAAGCCGTCGCATTTTCTGCGCTTAGTCGAATCAGCATCAAAGGAGATCTAACATCACTTCGAGGTACGATGTTGTCCATCTTCTCAGAAGACGTCAGGCAGCGATTCCGACCAATAAGAATCGATGTTTTGGTTGTTTTTACCTTGACTTTAGGAGCCATTTTTTGTAGCATTAGAGCGAAACTAACTAGTACTCAGCTACTCACAGATTTTTTTCCGTAAACTTAAATTCGGACAGGAGGTGTGAATGAGTGATTTACTATGATAGGCCCATACACTTTTGTATTCTCCGCAGAGAATTAGTGGCTTATCAACCTTCAATCTAAAGCAACGGATATGACACTTTTAAACAAACTTATGGAAAGGTAAATGCAGTGAAAAGAAGTTTTGTAATTGTGTTGACTTTGCTCCTGCTGGCTTTTCTCGCAGGTAGTGCCCTCGCGGAGAGGACCAATCTCATGGATCGTTCCACGACCGCGGGAAAACTGACCAAAGCTATGAGCGGCCAGGAAGAAATGCCTTCTGGTGGCATCGACTTAGGCCCTTCGAATTACAGTCCGAACGGCTCGAGAGGAGTTGTTGGTATCACCTGGTATGAATACCAGCACAACGGCTCCATGGGTCGTCAAATTGTATGGCACGCCACAGGCGGCCTTCACGTTTCATGGATGTACAGACTCGCATCTGGCTGCAGGGATATCCATTTCTGCACGAGCCAGAACAATGGTGCAACCTGGGGACCGATTGCAGGCGGAAAACCGGTTTCTACCGTTTCCCCAACATGCTACAATGGTGGGTACACCACGATTGACGTCACCACTGATGGAAAAGCTCTCGTAGCATTTCATGAGGGAACTGTTGATTACAACTCCAAGGTTGGTGAAGACGCAAGCCCGCCTCTGGGACTATTCACCTGGGCTGCGGCTCCCAATGGGCCGAACTGCCAGGGTATAGTCTCCGGCACAGTAGAAGATGGCATCGAGTACATCTGGCCAATAGTGGAATACGATTTGGTTGGAGGAACTGATCCAATTGCCCATGTCGTTTCCAACGAGAATGCGGGACTGGAGACAAGTTCGATCATATATTACCGTTACCATTTGGGCAATCGTGAGTTCAATAGTTGTGTTCCGAACACGGACGATACTCTCGGAAACTACATTGACGAGTCGGATGTGACTTCAGCGGTCATACGTTCCGATCCGGGTTCTGACAAAGTGGCCATAGTTTACCATAAGTATTTCTATCCGCCGGGTCATCCGAATAACGATTGCGAAGCCGTCTTATCTTCGCAGTGGACAAGCGACATCCTTTACCAGGAGTCAACAAACGGCGGACTGTCATTCATCGACGGAACTGCCGCTCTCGTAAATGTCACTGACTACACAAACGGTCAGACCATTCCAGCGACGCAGATTCCTTACAAGGCTTACGCTGATCTTTCAGCTCTGTATGGTACGGACGGATTCCTCCACATTGTGTGGAACACTCCGGTTTATGACATAACAGACCCTGCGAATCCGTGTAGCCCGCATTACGCAACAAAGCTCTGGCACTGGAGCAGTCAATATGCTCCGGCAACGAATATCGCGCTGGTCTTTGACGGCACTGAGCCGAGATACTGGCTCGCCCCTTCCGGCAATGATGCATTTGGAGCGTTCAATATCTCGACCGCAAAGATGAACATTTCGGAGTGCGATGGCAGATTCTACGTGTCATTCACTCGTTTCGGCGCTCATAAGTCGGACGACTCCACCGCCACCGACTATTCAGACGACACTTATGCCAATGGTGATATCTTCCTGACGGCATCAAGCGACGGTGGTATCACGTGGGGCCCGGATGCGGCAGCAACTGGCGTCGAAGGTGATGGCACTCCCTGGAATGTCAACACCGCCACCGACCTTACCAACACTATCACGGATGGCTGTGCGGCCGGCGACTGCCTGAGCGAGCACTGGAGCAGTATGGCCAAGTACTCCACTGGCAACGTGCACATCTTCTACGTTGAAGACCACGATGCCGGAGCCGCTATCAGGAACGACCCGCAAGAAGGTGAATTGACCTCGAATAACATGGTCTACATCAATCACCCATGCTTCGCTCCGGAAGGTACTTTCGCATACACGGTTGCTCCAACTGGCGCATTTGTGCCTATCGCTCCGAATGGCGGTGTGGACTGCACAATCGGCTACACTTCCACCTTTAATGTCACTATCACCAACGGTGGTAACGTCCCGATCAATTATGTCGCGACTGCAGGCGCGAACGTTACGCCCGCCTCGCAGAGCGGGACAATCACCGCCGGTATCAACAACGAGCTGGTACTCACCTTCACCGCCGGCCCGATCGCGGTTGAAGGCAGCTACGCCTCGACAGTTACGATCGACCTGACCAGTACCGAAGGTAGTGCTCAAGTAATAGTCGACGTTGATATTCTTGTACGCTGCTTGTACTATGTTCCCGAATACGAAATACTCTCGACCTCTTGCTGGTCCGTCGGCGTCTGGAACGTCCCGAGATCAGGTATCGCGCAGAGAGGTAACGAGGGTAACATGCAGTGGTTCAACGACACTGTTGCTCCGATGTACGACAATGGCGTGGTCATCAGCTATGCTGACGATCTGAAGAAAACCTATTTCTCTTGCTTTGATGGTTCCGACAGTACCATGGGCTTCGAGCCACTCGGCGTCGTAACTTCAGTGCCCACCGGTACCTACGAGTTCGCAACAGGAATGTGGTGCACACCGGACACTGCTGTGATCGGTACCATTGAGTATTACGTCCCGATTCATCCCGATACTTGTGTATTGATCGAGCGTTTCTGGATCACCAATGCTGCAGATACGGCTATCAGACTTCACGTTGGTGAAGCGATCGACTGGGACATTCCTGATTCACTAGAACTGAATGCAGCAGGATCCGACAACATTGGCGGATTCAATGCAGCCAGAGAGATGGTCTATCAAACCGGTCCCGACAGACCATGGGCAACAGATCTTATTGATTATTGCGCTGGTGCAAGGTTTGTCGATCCGATTCCCGGAGCCATCTGCCTGGAGAACGATCGTTGGATCTATCCGAACAGCGGCTACTTCCCGGACAGCCTCGGCAATCTGATGAGAACGCTCACAGGTTACACAGTGCAGTACCCCGACTCGGTCGAGGATAGGAACTGCGTCTATGCGGTTGCACAGGACCTCGTGCTTGAGCCTGGCGAATGCATCTCCTACTGTAAGGTCAAGGCATCGAGCCTCATCGGTGTTGGACGGACGGACGGAACCGACAATGGTTCGCTGTTCAACCTCATTGACAAGGGCAAGCAGTGGGCGATCGACCACAATCTCGACGGTCCAGGTTGTCCTGGCCAGATTTCCTGCACCATCGGCGATGCTGATGGCAGCGGCGGAGTCGATATTGATGACGTTGTATACTTGATCGCATACATCTTCACCGGCGGTCCTCCACCAGTAGAGGCAGTCTGCTGCGGTGACGCCGATGGAAGCGGCGGAGTCGATATTGACGACGTCGTATACTTGATCGCATACATCTTCACCGGTGGACCTCCACCAGTTGCTACTGCGTGCGATTGAGCTTATATGCCTGATTAGCACACGTTGCGATTCAAGATCGAAACGACAGGAGCGGCCAAACGGCCGCTCCTGCTATTTTTTGCGGACCCATCCGCATTCTGACGCTTAGATCTACATCGCCGATGTCCTCAGCAGCGAGAGTAGACCTCAAAATTTGACTTGACTTTAGTCCAGTTAGCACTTAAAATACCTATGTACTCGAATATTAAACATCCATCTATACCCGGACCGCCACTTGCACAGGAGGAGCATATGTTCGACTCTGGATAATTGCCTTGCCAGTCCAAAATGCTTGAAGACATGAAAAGAAATTCAGTTAGCTCAGCGACACCTACACAGGAAGAAGTGACAACCTGTATGTGTCGAGAAGGAGAGAGATGATGAGCAGAAAGAGTAAGTTCATTTGCGCATTTGCAGTGTTACTGCTGTTGTTGCCTCTGACAGCAGTCGCCAAGAAAGCGTCGATTCCAACGGACAATTCCAGCACGCTCAGCCAGTACGGAAAGCACCAGGTATCGAGAGCGCTTGATGGTTCCGAAGAGCCGGCAGGCATACCGCAAGGCTCACAATTCGGATCATCCTTGGCCCCGCTCGATTCCCGGGCAAGTACCGTCGTTGGACGCACCTGGTATGAACCGGTGCAAAACGGTACGATGGGAAGAAACATAGTCTGGAATCCGGCGAACAACCTTGTCCACTTCGTGTGGATGAAGAAAACGACAGAAACCGCTATTAGGAAAATCTCCTACGCCAATTACAACACCGCAACAACCCTATGGCAATGGGGCGGAGTGGCTGGAGACGGCAAAGACATCTCCGGAAACAACGGCGGATACACGACAATCGATGTCACCTCGGCTGGACAGGCCGTCGTTGCTCTGCACGAAGGACCATCCGGGCCGTTGTACGCAACCAAGGCCAACATCGATGCGTCAGGTACAGGGCTGGGAACATTCCCCTCCCCGTGGCCGGTAGCACCGGGACCTCCGAACTGCGAAGCGGTGTGGACGGGCGGCTGGGAAGATAACAGCGTATATATATGGCCCAAAATCGATTGGAGAGACTCGGCAGGAGCCACCATCATGCACATCGCATCTATCGAAAGTCCCGGATGCGATCCCTTAGTTGGCTGCCCCGGCGAGGTTCAGTCGATTGTGTACTACCGCTATACCCAGTCCGATCCGGCGGGATTCGCGGCATGCGGTACGTTCATCGATTCGTCTTATGACATCGGACAAGTGATTCGAACCTACCCGGCTCAGAACAAGGTTGCACTTGTCTACCTGAAGCCGTTCTACTACGAAGACCAGCCCGATCCGGTGATGAACCCCTGCGGTGAGATCGGGGTCGGCTATTATCAGTGGCAGAACGATGTTTGCTATTACGAGTCTACCGATGATGGTTTCTCAATCATCAACGGCACTGCTACATTCACGAATGTGACCGACTATACAGCCGGCCACACAATTAAGACTAACGAGATTCCATACAAGGCATATACTGACCTCGCAGCAATGTACGACAGCGACGGCACTCTGCATATTGTCTGGCCGACACCGATTTACGAACCAGGCGGCGACAATCCCTGCAGCCCGCACTATGCAACGAAGATCTGGCACTGGGATGACTCTCCGTCCGGATGTATCTCACTGGTATATGATGCTTCACATCCAGCTTACCACTGCGATCCGGGTGCATGGAACATGTCGACGGCCAAGGTCAACATTTCTCAGTGTGATGACAGATACTATGTCACGTTCACACGCTTCGGTGCGCATACGTCCGAAAATGGAGACACTAGCTCCGACTGTTCGCAGACTCCGATGGCCAACGGCGATGTCTATATCGTCGGTTCAATTGACGGCCAGATCTGGGGACCGGGCGGCACCGCTCCTGTATACAATGCGGGCAATGCCGGCAACGGCTCGCCTGCCAAGAAAGGCACAGCTGTTAACCTGACCAATACCTGGACAGACGAGTGCGCTGCGGGCGACTGCCACAGCGAACACTGGCCATCCATGGCAATGAATTCAACCGGAGTTGTCCATATTTTCTACATGGACGATAAAGACGCCGGTACAAACATTCAGCCGGATGAAGGCATCGCGACTCAGAACGACATGAGATACATGACCTACGAGTGTTTCACGCCCGATCCAATCTGCGCCTTCACCTGGACACCGACTTCGATCGGCCACCCGCTCTTCATATCGCCGGTCGGCGGCACGGATTGTACCGGACCGACGACGGTTGATGTCGATGTCACGATCTCAAACGCCGGCAACCTTGAGGCCGGTTATGTACTCACTTCGAACGCGGCGTGGCTGACACCAGCTTCAATAGCCGGAACAGCGCCTGTCGGATGCTTCAATACGGCGACGGAAACATTCACTATCGGGCCGATTGCAACCGAAGGAACGTATTTCGCAACGATCACTGTGACCGGCTGCGATGGCGAAGTAACCGGTTCGATCCCCGTCATGATCCACTGCTATTGCAAGTTCTATCTGCCGGAGTACGAGATTCTATCTACCAGTTGCTGGTCGGTCGGAGTCTGGAACGAACCACGTTCCGGAATCGCCACCAACGGCAACGAAGGAAACATGTGGTGGTATGACGATAGTGCGACTTTCATGTATGACGAAGGTCTCGTAATCACGCTCGCCGATGACACGACTACGACCTGGTTCTCATTCTTCGACGGATCAGACTCGAACGTGTTCTTCGAGCCGCGTGCATTCATCACGACGGCCTCATTCGGAACCTACGAATATGCCAAGGGCGTATTCTCAGAGCATGATCCCAACAACAACCCGAAGATCCATGGCGAGATCGAATACTTTGTGCCGACGCACCCCGACACGTGCGTGCTGATCGAGTACACGAAGATATGTAACTCGTCGGAGGAAGTTCTCAGGCTCCACATCGGTGAAGGCATCGACTGGGATATTCCAGACAGCGGAGGCGGATCCGACAACCACAGCGGAACGGATGCCTCCAGACAGATGGTGTATCAGCAGGGTGGACCTGCGGGTGATCCTGAAGCAAACTACTTCGGTGGAGCCTCAATCTGCGAGACAATCGCCGGTGCGATTGTCCTTGAGAACGATACCACAGTCTATCCCAACAGTGGCTATATCCCTGCATGGATAGGTGGACTGCTGGCAAGACATTCCGGATATGTCGCATCGGACCCCGATTCATTTGAGGATCTGAACTCGTTCTATGCGATCTATCAGGATGTTGAGTTAGCTCCGGACAGCTGCGTCTGGTTCACCAAGGTCAAGGCGGGATCAAAGACCGGTCTTGCGAATCTGCAGCTGGCTATCGACAAAGGACGCCAGTGGGCGGCAGATCACGGAGTCGGCATGCCCTGCATATCGGGCGATGCTGATGAGAGCGGCGCTGTGGATATCGACGACGTCGTATATCTGATCGCGTACATCTTTACAGGCGGTCCGCCACCGCTGCCATACGTCTGTTGCGGCGACGCCGACGGAAGTGGCGGGGTCGATATTGACGACGTGGTCTACTTGATTGCATACATATTCACTGGTGGTCCGGCCCCATTGAACTCCTGCCAGGCTTGCTTGAACGGAATCTTCTAGCACGCAACCTGGTATCCTGAGACGTCAACACAAGGAGCGGTCATAACGACCGCTCCTTTCTTTTATGTGCAACCGCAAAGTGCACGCCACAAACGAAGAAGGCGGGTCGAAACCCGCCTCCAACTAACAAATATCTCATTGCGATAGAGATTACAAATTGTCGGCTACTGCGTGGCCTACTTCAAGCGTTGTGTTCGATCCGCCCATATCGTATGTGCGAATCTTGCCATCCTTGATAACCTTGGCGATTGCAGATTCAAGCGCATTCGCCATATCAGTCTCATCGAGCCAATCGAGCATCATCTTGGTCGTGAGCAGCATTGCCATCGGGTTTACTTTGTACTTCCCGGCGTACTTCGGTGCAGAGCCGTGCGTCGGCTCGAACACCGCGACTTCCTTGCCGATGTTGCCGGAGCATGCGAACCCGAGTCCGCCGACAAGCTGAGCACACAAATCGGAGATGATGTCCCCGAACATGTTTGAAGTGACGATCACTCCGTAATCGAGCGGATTCTTAAGCAGCCACATGCACATGGCATCTATGTTGGTTTCCCAGAGTTCAATATCGGGATATTTTTTTGCTACTGTTCGAGCTGTGCGAACGAAAAGCCCGGAGGTCTCGCGGATAACGTTCGGTTTCTCGACCACAGTGACACTTTTGTAGCCGTACTTCTTCGCGTACTCAAATGCCGCCGTGATTATGCTCGTCGAGGCCTGCTCAGAGATGATCCGCATCGACACTGCAAGTTTGTCTAAGCCATATTTCTCAAACCGTGCAATCTTCTTGTTCTTTGCCTTGATAGCGTCAAAGACATCTTCAGGGAACGGAAAGAATTCGACACCGCTATAGAGATCCTCTGTATTCTCACGAAATACACAAAGATCGACGCCATCGCGATAATTGAGCGGGTTCCCCTCGTACCCCTTGCATGGTCTGAGATTGGTGCCGAGGTCAAAGAGCTGGCGCAGTCCGACGATTGGAGATGAGTATACGAGGTTCGTTCCCTGCAGCTCAGGGATCAGCTCCCGCTCGGCTTCCTCTTTCGGTTTTGAAGTAATCGCACCGAATAGCGCGCAGTCAGCCTTCTTGAGCAATTCAATTGTTCGATCCGGAAGCGGATTTCCTTCCTTGCACCAGAATTCCCAGCCGATATCACCATGCGGATATTCAGCATCGAGTCCGAGTTTGTCGAGGACGATCCTTGCCGCCTCCATTACATCAACGCCGACTCCGTCACCCGGCAGCCACGCGATCCGATACTTTGCCATCGAGAATTTACCTCCAGCTAAACGTCAGTGAAAACCTGTGCGAGTCACCAAGATCTGACTCAATGGGAGTATAACTGTAATCAATTGATGCGAATTTATGTCTAACACCAAAGCCGAAAGCGAGATCGCGAATATCGTATCCGGACGCATAACCGGCCCTTAGGGTCAGGATTTCTGAAATAACGTTTTCGGCGCCCACATGGAGGTGAGCCTTGCCATCAGTAGGAGTCACAAGACTTGCGCCGAACTTGAATGTACGATACGAGTACGAGCCGCCGCCGCGAACAACGGTCGGCAGATCATCCTCTTGATCTTGAAGTTTCATCTTCGAGCCAAGATTCGATACCGACAGTCCTAACAGGATGCCCGGCATGAATTCATACAAGCCTCCAAGATCAACTGCGTATGCGCTACCGGAAGTGACATCAATCTTTTCGTAGATCAGTTTGGTGGTAAGTCCAATCGACAATTCGGGTGATATTACCGCACCAACCGTCAAGCCAGCAATCAGATCCTGGGCATCGAATAGTGACAAAGGTTCGGTCGTCGGATCCGTCCTTCTTTCGATGTCTCCGATTGAATTGTACAGGATCGACAAACCGATGGCGATCTTGTCAGGGCGATAGACAAAACCTACATACTCGGAGCGAATATCGTCGATCCACTCGTTATGCATAAGTCCAACAGAGTAAGTTCCGGCGTGTACGGTGCCAGCGGGATTATAATAAAGCGCAAATACGTCAGATGCAACTGCGCCGAAAGCCTCCGCAGAGCCAGCCTGTGCTGCACCTGGCGCTATTCTGAGACCGGCGACTCCGCTCGCTCCGCGATCGGTGTAAGTCTGCGCCGATGCCATCGACGCCGTCAGGCAAATGAGACTTACGACCGCAATGGCCAGTCTGATGCCTGATTTATGATTTGGAATCATATGCAATACCTCTCAGCCATCTTTCAGATCAAAATGTAATCCCAACACTGAATATGTGATCAGATCTCTCTCCCGCTTTCGATGCGGAAAACGCGTAATTCAGCTGCAGATCATAAGAATCAAGCCTCTTGGTAACTGCGCCGCCGAATGTCGGGTGAAAACCATCGAGTCCGGTTCTCAGTTTGAATATATCAGACAGGGCGTACTCAGTTCCAGCATGCAGGCTGATCGACTGCCACTGATACTTCCGCGCATCCACAGCAACGAGGAGCTTCTTATTCAGACCCATAACCGACACACCGCCTCCGATAAGAATCGGGAAATCATCCGTCCGCGAATCCCCGAGCTCACCCCGGGTAGCCCAGTAATCTCCCGTGGTCCAGATGTAGCGGGCGCCAAGGTTCGCAACTACCAATCCGAATCGCACGAAATCGAGCTTCGAGTCTTCATCAAGCCCTTCTCCCTTGGAGAGCTTGACATAAGTGCCTACGTCGAAACTGACCGTGTTAGACTTTACACCAGCCAGATTTGCGAACATGTACTTCCCGGTTCCTCCCACAGCGACATACCTGGAGAACCGTCTGGAAAATCCAATCATGAGCGCATTCTCAGAGTCATCAAGATTGTCGCCCGGGTCTCCAAGCTCATTTCGCTCTACGATGCTCCCCACTCCCCTGAAAATCCAACCAAATGAAATTGTAGCCTCTCCCCTGGCAGGGATATCGATGGAAGCATATCCGAGTTTTCTGTCCATATCCATTACGCGATATGAGAAGCCGACTCTTTTCTTCAATTCAAACACCGAACCGGCGGGATTATAGAAAATCGCGGAGGCATCATCCGAAACACCATAGTATGCCTGCCCCATTCCAACAGCACGGGCCGATAGGCCAACCTGTAGGAACGATCCTGCATATCCGCCGTCTCCAGTTTCGGCGATCACCTGGGAGACGAAACATGCTGGAATGAGCAAGAATGCAATTAGTAATTTCTTCATTCCGGGTCTCCCTTCTACGGCAACACCATAAGTTTGCCCCACTCTTTGCCACCATCTGCTTTCTCGATGACGAAGAAATAGGTTCCGGCGGTCACAAAATCTCCATTCTCGTTTCTCATATCCCATCTATCATCATCGTCCTGATCGGACGTTTCACGCGGCTCTCTCGGTCGATTATCGATCACAGTCGCCACAAGGTTCATCGCGAAATCATATACTTTGATCGTCACAAAGTCAGGTTCGGGCAAATGGTAGTGGAATCTCACTATTCCAAGTCCCTTGGTTGGAGACGATGGAACCGGGGTTGCATACGGCTTCCCACCTTCCGAATCGGCGACGCTACGGAATTCCCGGAAGATCACCGGATCACCGGACAAATCCTGCCTTATGATTCCGTCACTCGAACCGACCCACAAAACACCATCAGCAACTCTTACACTGTAGAATTCCGCATCATCGGATATCTCTCTGCGATCCGACTCCACGAATGAAAGCTTCGAGAATTCGCTCTCCGCATCAAGTTTCCTGAAAAGCCCCTGACTCGAAGCGTAGTAGACATCTCCTTCGTCGAATGCGAAATTCCATACCTGAACCCCGTCCTGACGCACAATCCAATCCGCACCACTGTTGGTTGTGGATGTAATTCCGTTATCTCCGGTCTCCGTCTTCTGTGTTGCCGCCCAGATGGTCTTCTGGTTATTGTGGTACTGAATTCCCAATGCTGTTACGAAATCACCCGAAAGGCCATTGTCCATATCATACAGGAGATGAAAATCGTACTTCTGCGGATCGGTATTCACATTCTCAGCTATGAAGAGAAATCCGCCGACAGTTCTGATTGGAAGTTCGCGGGTGGCAACCCACATATCCTTGTCTGTTGGTTCGATCCTCGTGAACGTGGAATCAAGTCCGAAGTGACCGTTCTTGTCAAAGAGAGTGAATTCATCCGAGGAACTTCCCTCCAGACCTGTCCAGAGCAGGCCGGCTTCAGAAGATATCCACAGTAAATCAAGGTAGATTCCGAAATCATACGCGGCGGTAGGCTGAAGCGAATATTCCCACGATATACCGTCATCTGCCGACATCATCACGCGATACTCTCCAATCTCTTCATCTACTGGATGAGTCGCGACCCAGATTTGTTTCGTAGTGTCCTCATCGGTCTCATAACTCCTGATGTAGACCGCCTCGATGTGCTGCCCATTCGAATCGTTGTCGTCAAATGGAATATGCTTTATGTCATACGGATCGGCTGCAAGATCATCGAAGGAGAATACGTATAGCCCGGTGTCGGTGCCGGTCCAAAGCGCTACGCTGTCTCCGCCCAATTGCTCAGCACACATCGAGTAGAATCGATTGAATGGCTGATCCGGCGAATCGTCTCCGCTCACCGGAAGGATTGATTCCCAGTTCGCTCCACTGTCCGTGGATCGTATCAGACCGCCCGCTGAGCATGCCGCGAATACGGTTCCATCGACATTCAGAATCCTGCTGACAAACTTGCCCGATCCAACGGCCTGATCAGGTTCGACCGATGCCCAGGAGTCGCCATCGTCAGTGGAGACATTGAACCCTATCCCCTCCTCGCTGTCGGGATCCCATGCGGCCGCAACGACGAGCCCCGGTCTTGCTTCGACGGCCGTGAAGAAATCCGACAACATGCCGTCGCTCGAATCCCAGGAACGGAATCGGTATTTTACTGCCTGCTCATTCGTCACTCCACGTGACAGGCCGCCTTCTACGGCGACCCACATTGCGGTTCCATCGTACGACAGATCAAATGTCCTCTTCCCCGCAAGCTTTGCCACCTTGTCGATGTAGATGTACCGATGAATTCCGGCTGCACTCCCAGCCCAGACGGAGACTGTGTCCTGCGAAAAAGTGTCTATGACCACTGAGTAGTACAGGTTTGTTCTTCGCTGAAAGAGGTTGTCTGTTAGATCAATGCTGTCTTCCTCACTTGCGAATATATTGTGCCAGGTCTGACCGTAGTCGAGGCTGCGGATCAATCCTCCGGCAAAGCAGGAGGCCCATGCCGCTGAATCGAGAACGGCGAGGTCATACGCTAGCATATTCGTAAATGTAGCTTGTCTCGGCTTGTACGACTCGAAAGTCGATCCATGGTTCTGAGTGATGTTGAAGCCGTCACCGACCGGCAGTAGCTGGTCATTGAACAGCTCGTTGTGAGCCGTAGCAGCCCATAGCCTTCCGTCCGCGTAGGCTAAGGCTGCGATGTCATTCGAGTTCATGCCATTCGATCCATCGTAAGTGAACCACGTCACACCTCCATCAGTGGTTCCCGACATGCCTCTCGACGTTGCCAGCCATACAATTCCAGCATCCGGATCGTAAATTATGTCCACTGCAGAATTGTCTCTAAGCCGATTGATCGGCTCGCCGAGCTGGAAATTCATTAGAGCCTGCGACGACGAAGTGAACAGAATGAAAATGAGCGCGAGAAATGGGGCTTTTCGTAACATGCGACCTCCAAGGCAAAACAAAAACCGCCGCGTCATGCGTAACGGTTCTTCAAGCCGGAGAATGATCATCAATTTGTGCTTTCCTGTCAACGTCTATATCTATCTGTATCTATTTCCGTTGGCTCACCTCCGGTCCGGGTTAATATACCGCCGCACTAATGCTTGTCAAGCAAATTCAACCTTTCGCCCAGCCAGCTCGTAGAGCAGCCCGAAGCGTAGACTTCTGTCTGATACTCTTACACTTGCGAGCCCCGTCTGTTCCGCAATTGCATAGCTTAACAAGCCCCCGGCAGTTATGACTTCAGCTCGTTTCGGCTCGAACGCGAGTGCCAGTCTCCTCTCGCTCAAACTCATCTGCCCGAGCTCGAAGATCAACTGCTTGTACTCAGACAACTTCATGGAAGCCCCATGGATACTGTCTGAATCATGTTGCTTCATACCTATTCGATAACCCTGAATGGCAGCCGGTGTTCCACCTGAGCATACTAATGAGGCAGGCCTGTCGACTGGCCCGATTCTCAGCCTCACAACCTGCTCTCTTATGCATTCGAGCACGCTTTCGAGTTCGCGTGCAGACTTCTTTCGATCCATGCCGAATCTCTCCATGAGCACCACTGAACCAATCTTATAGCTATGTGCTGAGTGTATTTTCGTCCCGCGTGCGATGACCACTTCTGATGATCCACCACCTGCATCAATCAACACTCTGCTCTGCCTGAGATTCTTCATGCCAGTGACCGCCCCGAGATATGTCAGCGCAGCTTCACGCCTACCCGAAATCACTTCTATGCTGATACCGGTCTTTACCTCAACTTCTGAGATTACGTCAATGGAATTAGATGCTTCTCTCAGCGCAGACGTTCCGCAACACGAAATCTCCTCGACGCCATGTTCATCGCAACTTCTCTTGAATCTCTTGAGAGCACGAATCAAGCGTCCTGTGGATTGCTCGCCGATCCTGCCAGTCTCTTTTAGACCTGAGGCAAGCCTAGGCGTATCTTCGAGATTGACAATCGGCTTGCCGGGAGTGTTGCCCTTGACTCTGGAGATGGAGAGAAGTACTGAATTCGATCCTACATCAATTGCGGCTATCGTCTTCAAACTCGTACAGCGGCCTTTTCTATTGCCGCGCCGGTTATTTGTTCGATCCAGAAATATCTGTCGAGAACGAACGGAAGCCAGATCAGCTTCGGCTCAGCGACCGCCGGAGTGCCGCTAACCGGCGCCTCATATAGCTTGAATCCCTTGGCAGCCTTGGTCGCAATTGTCAGTGGTACGATCATCTCGGCCGCCACGTCCGGCGAAAGTGTCACATCGGCGAAAGTATAATGCTCTCCCTTGCGTTCCGCAAATAGAAAGCTGTCGTTGCGCCGATTATAGTGTGACGCGAGTCGCATCATCCGTGCGGGATGGCTGATGTTGAACGCCGGTACGAAGAATCTTTCGGACGAAAATTGCACGAGATTCAGCGCCCTCAGCAGTTCCCCTTTCTCCGGCCACGCTGCATCTGCGAGATTAAACACCCAGAATGGGAAAAGCTGCGCATGCTCGTCGAGATCAGATGGCACATCAAGGGCAATGTTGCGATAAGCCGATCCGTCTCCCACGAACATCTTCTCGCAATTCTCGCAATAGTAGGCTACTGATGTTTGATTCGCCGGCAGATCGACACCACAATTCGGGCAGCGATGTGGCGCGATTTCGACAGAAAGTGTCGCATCGCATGCACTGACATCCGGTGCAGGAATCTCGATCTCTCCTCTATTCAGCGAAACGACTCTTTTCGCAAGCGGATCGAACTGCGCTGTCTGCTTTCCGAGCGCATTCGTGAACGAGGCAATCCACATCGGGAAATAGATCAGACTCTGCTTCACGCCGACAGCGATCGTCTCAACAGTCGAATCGAGCCGGGCCGCCGTATGCGAAAGGCTCGTTACAGCCTTGTCGAAGTGCTGCCGGGCATCTTCTTCCGTCACCGTCACCGGCATCAGCGCATTGGATTCGCAAGCTTCCAGATCGAGTGCGACCAGCTTCAACACCTGCGTTCTGATGCCAAGCGAATCGACTCCCCATAGCAGACTATCATTCGCGCAGAAGCTTGTCTCACGCGGCGATATCTTCAACTCCGTACGCGGAGTGTCGTCAACCTCATCCTGGGTCAAGTTGCCATATTCTGAATGTCCCTGTCCGGCGGGTCTGTCGTCGATTGCGAAAACAGTTCCTGCCACTCGCCAGAAAGGCAGAAATATCCGAGTTATATTCCCCCAGCTCGACACAAGTGGTTCGCTGATTTTCTTGAGGTGACTCTCGATCAGAAACTTCGCCTCGCGGCGTTCGAGATCGTCGGGGATGTAATACTTCGCCGTTCCCTTCCTGCGCACGATCTTCATAACCGACGCGCAGTGGCTGCAGACTGTGGTGCGGCTCGCCTCGTCAATTTCAAGCGAGCCGCCACAGAAACAACATTGTATTCCGAGTTTGTATCCCGAAGCTCTCATCAGCTGTTCATCTTCCTGCCGCAATTGAAGCAGAATTTCGTGCCGCCCGGAAGCTTCTGGCCACAATCGGGGCAACTCAACAACTTGGCGAGTTCATTGCCGCACTTCTGGCAAAAAACTGCATCGGGCGCGACTTCAGCGGAACAGTTTCCACAGCGATTGACGCTTACCATCTGATGACCGCATTTGTAGCAGAATCTCGATTCCTCCGGCGTATCCGCGCCGCATTCGGAACAGGTAACGGTCGGAAGATCGGAGACTTTGAAATCGGTCTGCTCTGGCGCTAGAGCTTTCGACATCATCATCGGTGCCATCAACCCGACGCCGGCACCCATGCCAATTCCGGCTCCTGCGCCGGCATATCCCCCCGCATTCGATGATCCAAACGCCTTCGCCATCTCGTATTTCAGGAAATGATCGAGATCGCCGACCGCGCTCATTCCCGACTTCTCATCGATCATCCGCTGAACCTCATCGGGAGGCGTGATCGATGTGATATAGAAGTCGATCAAATCGAGGCCGTACTTCGCGAATTCATCGGTGATTAGATTCTTGATTTCAGCGGCCATCTCGGTATATTGCTCCGGCAGATCGAAAATCGTCTTCAGATTCTCACCGAAGAAGTCGTTGATACGAGCCACGACAACATCTCTCAGGTAATCTTCTATATCATGTGTGCCATAGAGCGCCTGATGACCGACCATGCGGTTGAGAAATATCATCGGTTCTTTGATTTGGCATGTGTACGCGCCATGTCCACGAAGTCTGATCAAGCCGAGTTCGCTATCGCGAAACGCCACAGGGTCGCGCGTTCCCCATTTTAGATTGGTAAAGACTTTGTGATTTACGAAGTAGACTTCCGCCCTGAACGGCGACTTGAATCCCCACGGAATCGACAGCAGCCGGGTCAGGATCGGGACATTTAGCGTCGTGAGCGTATGCCTTCCCGGCCCGAGCACATCACACGCCCTGCCATTGCTGAAGAATACCGCTGTCTGGCTCTCTCTGACGATTGCCTGCGCGCCGAGTTTGATATCGAGCGAGCCCTCTTCCGGAATCCTGTGGATCATATCGCTCGAATTGAGATCGACCCACTCGATGACTTCGAGCATCATTCCCATACATTTCTCCTTTTGGTCAGATATATTTCGTCTCTAAAATTATCGGCAGGAAACGAGATAAGTTTTGCGGAGGCGGTAGGCCGTAGGTCAGGATCCCTGCCTGCTCAAGCGAAGCGTAGAGCAGGTCCGAACGCAGCGAGGAGATCCTGACAATCGTCTTTGTAAACCGCGATCACAGATCGCGGCCACACCAGCCACGTGTCACACGCAATGCCAAGACATCTGGATTCCGGCGTGCGCCGAACTGATGCGAGCAAGCTCGCGTCCACCTGCTTTACACCGCCACAGGCGGTGTCATTGCGCCACCCATGTCAATGCGCCACTGGTGTCATTGCGTTGAAAAACGCAATCCATCCCCGTACAGGCCGAAGGACTGTCATCACCGCGAAGGCGGGGAACCATTGTTGGCAGCAAGATCAGTCCGAGCTAGTCCACGAGCTTGACGTAAGGCGCAAATCGTTTCTTCGCTTCATCGTGACTTTTATCAAACCAACCTGTTATTTGCATCCACTTGTTCTTGATGGGAGCAGCTACATCTTCAGGCGATGATACGGTGAGTTGTGACCATTGACGGTTCACTTTCTCAAATTCTATGCTGTACTGATAGAGTTCATTCAGAAAGTCGACGATGTCCTCCCCGAAGTACACGTCAGCATGCTTCGTCTGTCGCAGGAGTTCCATCGCAGACTGATAATCAGCCCTACCATTGGCGCGAACATTGTTGATGTACGCGAGGACACGATCATAGTATTCCATACGTATAGCATGCACCTTCTCATTATCCGCCAGATATAGACTTGGCCGCTTGCGTTTCATCCACTTCCGAAGTTTCCCCAAGACTAGGTATACCATGGTCACAGTGGCAGCAAGAATGCCACCGAATGCCACGCTAATAGCCCATCCAGTATCAATTCCGTTTATGACGAACGAAAATACGAAGGTTATGATCGTTGCTAAAGAGAGTCCCACAAGGAAATTATCTAGGACGACTCCACCTCGGCGTTTGAAGGACATGTACGACATGGAGACAATGGAAACGACCAACACTCCAAAGATGCCAGCAAAGACATCACCTACATTAACCTGCCCCACCCACAAACGTATGTTGTCAGCAATTTGAATTGCAGCCATCCGTTGATAAATGAATACGCCAATTGCTCCTAGAGCCAGAAAGTGCGACACGGCAAAATCCGTCATTGAAAGCGCGCGCTCTCGTGTAGACTCATCATTGCGTAACCACTCCATTACTATCCTGTAAAAGAAGTAAAGAATGAGCGCAATTAGAGCAAAAGGCACCGCTTGCGGACTCAGGATATCAATACCTTTGCTTCTAAGAGAATCGTGATGCAGCCGTAGGCCTACGAACTCCCAAGCAATAAGTAATCCGCTGAACAGAGCGTATTGTCTGCGCGCCTTGTGATAGTTCTCGCTTAGAGGTGACATAGCCCTGCTCGGCGATTCTGGCATTCTCCACTCCTAGCGAAGCCGTTTGAATAGCCCGTGTAATCAAATTGCTTACATTTATTAGCCAACAAAATTAATATACAAAACTGAACACGGCATGAGCAAGAGGATTAAATTGATTTAGAACCTCTGGCGTCAGGACCGTAAAGGCCCTGATCTACATGATCTTCCGCCGAGAAAACAAAAGCGCAAGACCCCATGATCCTGCGCTTCGTATTTCGAACATGTGATGCTCTATTGAATCAGCCCTGCAGCTCTTTCTTGAACTTCTCCGTCAATGCCGGGACGATTTCGAAGACATCGCCGATAATACCGTAGGTCGAGACTTTGAAGATCGGCGCGTCTTTGTCGCGGTTGACCGCGACTATAGTCCCGGACGCCTGCATACCCACTAAGTGCTGAATAGCACCGGAGATACCACACGCCACATAAAGTTTTGGATTAACCGTCTTGCCGGTCTGTCCAACCTGATGCGAATACTCGATCCAGCCAGCATCGACCACCGCGCGCGACGCTCCGACCGCTCCGCCGACCGCATCGGCAAGCTCCTCGATCATCTTGAAATTCTCAGGCGCTTTCAGACCTCTGCCGCCGGAGACGATCACATCAGCTTCAGTCAAACTGACCTTGCCACCACCGGTGCCGGAGCTGCCGGTCACTTTCATCTTCGATGCAAGACACTCAGCAGGAACATCCGGCTTCTCTACACTGCCCGACTTGCTGTCATCTCTGGCAGCCTCAGCGATCACCTTCGGGCGGAGCGTCATGATCTGCGGACGCTTCTCCGGGAATACAACGGTCAGCCAGACATTACCACCAAACGCCGGTTTTGTCACCACGAGCGAGCCATCATCTTTGAGCCCAATGCCATTGCAATCGGCAGCCATGCCGCATTTGAGCCGCGCCGCGAGCCGCGCAAAAAGCGCCTTGCCGTAAAACGTCGCGGAGCCGATCACTATCTCCGGCTTGCCCTGCTCGATCAAGTGACCGAGCGTGGCAGCGTATGCATCATCGACAAATCCCGCAAATTCGGCGTTGTCGACATATTTCACTTCATCCGCGCCATACTTGAACAAATCGGCCGCCTGATCTTCGATGCCGGAGCCGAATACGACCGCGGTCAGCTTCGATGATCGGCCGTCGGCAAGCTGCCGTCCGGCGTTGAGCAGTTCATATGTTACATTCGCTATCTTGTTGTTCTTCTGCTGGGCAAATATCCAGACTCCGTTGTGGTCCGACATCGTTACTCCTTCTCTTTATCGGGCATGTTGAAAAAGCCGTCATTGCGAGCGACCGCAGGAAGCGTGGCAATCTCGACGTCGACACGCAGCGCGGGCAGGAATCCTTTCCTGCCCGAAGGCTCATGCTGTAAGGAAGGGATTCCTTACAGCGCAGGAAGAGATCGCCACGTCGCTTCGCTTCTCGCGATGACGAATTTTGCGTCTCACATGGCTTTTTCAACATGCCCTTTATCACCAAGGTCACGGATTATCGTTTCGTATGCCGCAAGATATGACATCTGATTTTTGTCTGCAATCTTTTTCACCGATTCGTATTCCGGCACAACCCTGCTTCTCCCCTCGAATTCGAATATCTTCACAACACAGTCGCCGAGCGAGGTCGAGACTGTCTCCTGCCTGCGTGGCAGTTTCACTCTTGTCTGTGTCTCGGAGCGAATGCCCGCCGAAGTCGTCTGCCTGAAAATCTCTCGTTGCAGATTCTCTTTCTTATCGGGATCGCAGAGCACTGTGAGCATCTGTCCGGGACGCCCCTTCTTCATCTGAACAGGAGTCAGAAAAACATCGAGCGCACCGGAGGCAAGCAATTGCTCGAACAGTTGTGAATAGACTTGCGGGTTCATGTCATCGATGTTCGTATGCAGTTCGACAATACTGTCATGCTCAAGGTCAGATTTGTCTTCGGCAATGAAGAGCCGCATTACGTTCGGATGATCCTCGAAAACGCGTGAGCCTGCACCATATCCGACGGACTTGATCGTGCCTGTGTAAGCGTTCAGCAGCGGTTCGGCAAGCGTCGTAATGATCGCCGCGCCGGTTGGCGTGGTTAGCTCTGCATCTATATTGTGCAACACGACCGGGAATCCTTTGATGAGATTCACTGTCGCGGGAGCCGGCACCGGGAAGACGCCATGTGCGCACTTGACCATGCCGCTTCCGAGAGCGATCGGCCTGCTCAGAATGCGGTCTATCTTCAGCAAATCAATGCATATACATGCTCCAACGATATCGACTATTGCATCGACCGCGCCAACTTCATGAAAGTGCACTTTTTCGATAGTCGTCGAATGGACCTGTGCCTCGGATTCCGCGAGCCTTCTGAAAATCGCTTTCGCGTTTCGCTTAACGCTTTCGCCGAGTTCACTATTATCAATAATATTAACGATATGTTTCAGATGTCTGTGGGTAGTTTGTTCTTCAATCTTCACATGGACTTTCACGCAGGATATCTGATTGCGCTGCGTCTTCTCCATCGAAACTTCGAATCCGCTTACATCAAGTTTGGCAAGTTCTGATTTCAGCTGATCGAATGGCGCACCAGTGGCGACAAAGGCACCGAGTATCATGTCTCCAGCGCAGCCATAGAGTGGATCAAAGACCAGCGTGCTCATTTCTTCTCCCCCAGAAGACTGAGTATTCGCACGGCAGCCGATGCCGCGGCAAAACCGCTGTCGATATTTACGACTGTGACCCCCGACGAGCAGGAGTTGAGCATTGATAGAAGAGCCGCCACTCCGCCAAATGATGCTCCGTAACCAATCGAAGTCGGCACGGCGATGACGGGCTTGCCCACCATGCCGCCGACCACTGACGCCAGCGCGCCCTCCATTCCGGCCACGACAATGAAGACATCGAACTTGTCGAACATCTCAGCCGATGCCGTCAACCTGTGAATCCCTGCGACACCGACATCGAAGAGCTTCTCAACGTTGCATCCCATCGCTTCACACGTGACAACTGCCTCTTCCGCCACCGGTATGTCAGCCGTTCCGGCGGTGATGACAGCGACACTGCCATGGAGTTTGTTCGACTTGACGCTCCTGGGCTGGCCGATGAGTACTGTCCTCGCGATTCGATTATGTTTCGCGCGCGGATATTTCTTGACCAATTTCTTCGCTGCCGATTCCGAAATGCGCGTTCCCAGAATCGCGGATTTAGTCTTTATCATTGAAGCCGTAATGGCAAGAATCTGCTCGTCAGACTTTCCATCACAGAGGATCACTTCCGGAAAACCGAGCCGCAGATGTCGATGAGAGTCTACTCGTGCAATACCGATATCATGAAACGGATAATGCTTCAGATGCTTGAGAGCCTTATCGGGTGTCATCTCTCCCGATCTGACTTTCTCGAGCAGTTCCGCGACGAAGTCCTTGTTCATCTCAAGCAATCTGCCTGTGGGAAGATTCGATGTAGCGATCGAAGAAGTTCACGATATCGTCATAGCATTCGACCGAAACCATCAGAGATCTCACGCGCGATATGTTCACCCACCTGCGCGTGTACCACGTAAGCTGTTTGCGCATGCGAAGGCTGGCCGTCCGTTCGCCGAGATCTTCGATCAATAATCGTGCGAAACCGAGACACGTATCGATCTTAGTCTGCAAATCGGGCTCTCCCGGATCAGGTAGTCCACGCAGTACAGCATCTACTCTGCCAAACATCCACGGCGCACCCATGGCGGCCCGCGCAATCATGACAAGGTCGCATCCGGTCTGCTCTATCATGTTCACGGCATCCTGGGGCTCGCATATATCACCGCTGCCGACGACCGGAATCGACACCTGCTGCTTCAGCTCAGCTATTTTGGACCAGTCCGATTTGCCGCTGAAGCCGGATGCTTTGGTTCGCGGGTGAAGAGTCAGCATCGCAACACCGCAATCCTCCGCGAGCTTTCCAACTTCGATGAAGTTCGTACTCTCGCGATCCCATCCGGACCGGAATTTCATCGACAAAGGAATGTCGACCGCCTTGACCGCTGCCGAGAGCAACGCCTCAGTCAGCGTGAGATCCTTCAGGAGAGCCGCACCGCCGCATTTGCTAACGATTTTTCTCGCCGGACAACCGAAATTGAGATCGATCATGTCGACCCCTCGGTCTGCCACGAGTTTGCAGGCATCGGCGAGCGCAGAGGGAGTGCTTCCGAAGAGCTGGATCGAAACCGGGCGTTCCGATTCACGAAACCGTAACATATTGAGCGTTTTATGGTTGCCTCGCACCAACCCCTCGGCCGAAATCATTTCGGACACAACGAGAGAAGCTCCATGTTCTCTGGCGGTCATTCTGTAGGCCGAACCGGAGATATTTGCGAGTGGTGCCGAAACGACCTTTCCGCTTAGACTTAAGTTTCCGATTATCATTCCGACAATATAAGGGTGTAAGGCGAGCCGGGCAAGGGGAAAAGGTCCGCAACTTACCGTACAACTTTGCATTAGACTACATACAACTTGCCTCCAGAAAGGAGCGCTATCATGCCCGAGATAGTAGTAAAGTTTGACAACCGGGTGGTTGAGCGCGTGGTAACGGAGAAGGAGTTCCTCTCGATAGGACGTACATCCGACAATGACATCGTGCTCGACAATCGAGGTGTGTCACGTAAGCATGCACGCATCGATTTCTCTGGAAAGGAGGCGCTGCTGATTGACAACGAGAGCCTCAACGGCACATTTGTCAACAGCAAGAAGGTCGCCGAGGAGAGGCTGCGGGACAACGATGTGATTACCATTGGGAAGTTTGATCTGGAATACCATTGCGGTACAGAGACAGATGAGAAAATGTCTGACCACGATGGCACGATGATTCTTAATACGAAGCGTCAACGCGATATGGTCAAGAAGGACCAACAGGACCAGCAGATAGTGAGAAAGGCTGGGTGCTCTGTCTTGATGGGTCTTGAAAACTCCAGCGATGCGGAAGTTCAACTGGACAGAGATGTTCTGACCCTTGGAAAATCCAAGTACGTCAGCATTAAAGTCCGAGGATGGTTTACGTCCGGCATCCAGGCAAAGATAGTCCGCGAGGGACAGGAGTTCTTCATCATCAACACAGGTCGTGCCGGCAGAACGAAGCTTAATGGCGAAATGATTCAGCGACACGGGCTGAGAAACGGAGATATATTACAGGTAGGGAACACAACATTCCGATTCATAGAGGCAACCTGAGCATGAAAATAGGGTTTTTCTCCGACATCCATTCTAATCTTGAAGCATTGGAAGCCTGCTTTGCCGACTTTAGAAAAGAAAAACTCCGCAAGCTTTTCTTTTTAGGCGATATTATTGGCTACGGTCCCGATCCGAACAAGTGCATCGCACTTGTACATAAGAAAGCAGATGCCATACTCCTGGGCAATCATGATGCCGCCGCAGTGGGACTTCTCAGCACTGACTTTTTCAATACTTATGCACAGGCATCGATGGACTACACGACTCAGGTTTTGACTCCAGAGAATCTCAATCGCCTCAAGATGAGTCCACTTGAGGCGACCTATGACATTTTCAAGATGGTGCATGCCTGTCCTGAGGAGCCGGCGAGCTGGGGATACATACTTGATCTGGAGGACGCTGAAGAGAATTTCAAATTCTTCGAGCAACAGGTCTGTGTGATCGGCCACAGTCACCGGCCCATAATTATCAAGAAATTCAGGGCAAATCGCTGCGAAGCGGTGCCTCACGACTTTGCTCGAATCGACGAAGATTACCGTTATCTGGTAAACATCGGAAGTGTTGGGCAGCCGCGCGACAACGACCCGCGGTCCAGTTATATGATATTTGACACTGAGACAAGAATCGTCTCTATTAAACGCGTCGAGTATGATTACCAAAAGACTCAGATGAAAATGAAAAAGGCTAAGTTGCCGCAATTCCTGGTAGACAGAATCGCAGTAGGGAGATAGGTAATGAGGATTCCTCTGATTGGAAGGACCGGTAGCGGCAAAGAACGTTCTGCTGGCAGTGGATCATTCGTGAGCAAGCATCCGGGCATGGTGCTGTGCCTTCTACTGACGCTGCTCATCGCTCTCTTGCATCTGAATCACGCGAGCCTCTTCGAATCTTATGAGAGCAGATTCATCGATTTCATGTTCAACATCAGGGGAACCATCGAGCCATCCGGTCAAGTCGTAATGCTTGAAATCGATGACAAATCAATTGACCATCTCGGCGCATGGCCGTGGAACCACCAGACTCTGGCCCAGTTGATTGAAGCACTGCATTACTACAGCCCATCGAGCGTTGTACTGCACTTCCCGATCGCGGACAGGATGAATGACTTTGTATCAGGGAATTCGCAACTTCTGGCCGAAAATATCCTTCAATCTGGCAATGTCATTCTCCCCTTTTATCCGATTCTGTCTGATCGGACTCCGCGAACCAGCACAGCTGCCGACTGGCTCAGAAGTTCCGCATTGACATCAGTGATCCCATTCCAGGCGGAAGAAACTCCTCGCGCTTCCAGATTGGAATTCCCGAGCGATCTTTTCGCGCAATCGGGGAAGATGATGGGTGCGGACTTCACGCGTTTCGAAGACAACAACAGAGTGAGAGTGCAGCCACTGATCCTCATGTACGAGAAGTTGTTTTACCCATCGATCGAACTTGCTGCGGCCGCTTCTGCGCAAAACATACAACTCGACGAAATCGAATTCGACCAGGATAAGATGGAAGTCCAGATTGGAATGCAGTCGGTTCCGGTTGATCGACGGGGATATTACATGATAAACTACTACGGCCCGGCGTCAAGCATCTCGTCATTTTCCGTCAAAGACTTCTGGGACGGTGAAGTTGATATCTCAAAATTGCAGGATAAGATCGTCGTAATCGCCGTCACCGCGTCCGGCCTCTCCGATGTGCTCTACACATCGTTTAGTGATCGCTTCACACCGGTGGAGAAGTCGGCGACCGTAATCGACAATATTCTGAGCGGCAGATTCATTACTCCTCTAAGCCTTCCATCGACGGCGAGGTTGATCGGAATTCTTGTGATGGGTGTGCTCTGTTCGGTACTCATGCCACGGATGCAACTTACTCACAGATATATATTGCTTTCGCTCCTCGCGATCGGTCTGATTTCATTCAGTATAATCATGTTTGTTTCGTATGACACGATCGTGCGCATAGTGCACCCCGCGCTGGAATTGTTCCTGTTTGCGTTGGTCGCACCTATGATGACGGAACGCAGGAAGGTTGACCAGACGGCCGAGTCCACGTCCAGAACCAAGACGGTACCCAAACCTGCAATATCCTCGCCTGCGAAAGGAGTGCCGGAGATACCGCGGAAAGAGAGGCATGCTCAGAAACCTGCACCGCCTCCGATATCTCAGCCGGTTGACACCCAGGACTATCAGGAAACTTCGCTGCCAGCGGATTTCGAGCAGGCTCAGATAGAGACCAGGATGCTCGATGAACTCGCGAAGGCGACCGGAGAAACCGACAAATCCGACAGTAGAGCGAATGGAGATTCGAGCCGGCCGAAAGACCCAAAATCTGCTTCAGATAAGATTCCGAGTTCCTTTGGCAGATACACAGTTACAGGCAAACTTGGTAAAGGTGCGATGGGGACGGTCTACAAAGGGATGGACCCGGCTATCGACAGACCGGTTGCCCTCAAGACTATTCTGCTGGACAGGATCGCAGACGAATCAGAAATCGATGAACTCAGAGAACGCCTGACTCGTGAGGCGAAGGCTGCCGGAAGTCTCTCTCATCCGAATATCGTGACAATCTATGACGTGGGACAGGATGGCGACACTCAGTATATCGCGATGGAATATCTCGAAGGACACACACTCGAGCAAATCATAGATCGACAGTTGGAATTCAACTTCAGACTGGCCGCGAAAATTGTGTTCCAGATTTGCTCGGCGCTCTCCTATGCTCACCGACACGGGATTGTACATCGCGACATCAAGCCTGCGAACATAATGGTGATGGAAAACTTCCATGTGAAAGTAATGGATTTTGGAATTGCGCGCTTCGAGTCGTCCAGTCTGACGCAGACGGGAATCGCTATGGGGACTCCGAACTACATCTCTCCTGAGCAGTTGAAAGGTGAGGAAGTCACGCTCTCGTCAGATATTTTCTCGCTCGGAGTCGTATTCTATGAGATGCTCGCGGGCAGGAAGCCTTTTGTCGGCGACAACATCAGCAATCTAATATTGAAAATCATAAATGACAATCCCCCGCTCCCTTCGACCTACAGCGACAAGATACCGGCGATGCTCGACATCATTGTGAAGAAGGCGCTGGAAAAGAATCCGTATGACAGATACCAGTCTGCCGAGGAAATGATGAGAACGCTCGAAGACTTCGCTATGGGTTTCTCAGCATCCCGCTCTAGACTCTGAGTAAACGGACCATTTCTTGATTATAACAGTGATTGGCTATTGGGGCGATACTCAGCCGTGAATCGCAGTTTGTGAATCTGAATCGGATGCGACCGCGGACTAATCTTCATCGTCAGTATCGATGATCTCTTCGGCAAGCGAGAGCGCGACCCCGGAAAGCATAACCTCCACACCGAGCTTCGTGAAATCCGAAGATATCAGATCTCGGGCAATATTGGAGTATAGCGAACAAGCAGCCTCATTCTCGACAACAAGACCCGAAATGAAGCCTCGGCTCTCCGAGACAAAGGTAACCTCACCCAGCTCTTCTGAGACAACAAACCCGGAGCAATTGTGAAGCTGCAGATGCGCGCCTCCGCTGTAAACAACTATCAGCGAGCCCTTATTCTTGCCGAGAGTAATGTCGGGGTAGACTTCGAGAACAAGCATCCGGTTGACCTGCTCAGCCACGACCTTGAAACGATAGTGGTCTGTCTGCCAATCGGCCGAGTCTGCATCTATCACGCGGGCGATCTCATCGATTTCATGTTTTTCGAACTTCATGTCTTGTCTCCGCCCTTATCTTCAATCTTGTCCGGCTTTGACGATTCAGGCTTGTCGATCTTGCTGATTTCATCCTGCGTATCTTTGACCGCCTTCTTGAATTCACGAATTCCCTTTCCGAGCCCCTGCGCGATGTCAGGGATGCGGCGAGCTCCGAAGAGAATCAGAACGACGAGAAAGATGAGCAGTAATTCCTGGAAGCCGATGCCACCACCAAACATAGTGACTCCTCTAATCAAAGATTAAATATACCACCAGCGAAAATATATCAGCACGAAAATGACAAACAGCACACTCATGAAATTCACGCGGAACATGAATCCCACGGTAAAACTTAACGCAAACACATCAACCTTTGTTGCGTCAAATCCAACCGGAACGGTCTTGCCAAAGAGCAGCTTCGCTGTACCGTCAGGAAGATATCCACTTATGATATCCCCGATCAAGCCACCGAAGATCGCTGCCGCAAGAATCGAAAATATCAGAAAAGTTATCTCACGCCGTTTCATGCGACCACCCTTTTATCGAAGTGGTTTCTCATTGACGTAAACAGCTTCAGACCATCCATGCTATTAAGAATGCTCTCTGTGCATCGCTCAGGATGCGGCATCATTCCAAACACATTTCTTTCGCGATTGCAGATTCCGGCGATCGCGTCAAGTGATCCATTCGGGTTCGATTCCGGAGTCATCTTGCCTTCGCGCGAGCAGTACCTGAGAATAATTTCGTCGCGCTCAACCATATCTCTAAGTTCTTTCCGTTCCACAAAGTAGTTGCCATCAGTATGTGCGATCGGAATCCTCAGTATATCTCCCTGCTCAGCGGAGCAGGTCAGCCTGGAATCCGTTGTTTCCACTCTTACATATATATATCGGCAGATGAACCTTAGATTCCTGTTGCGGAGCATTGCACCGGGGAGCAAACCAGCTTCCAGCAGAATCTGGAATCCGTTGCATATTCCCCAGACGGTTCCTCCCTCTTTCGCAAACCGGACAACTTCCTTCATGATCGGCGAGAATCTTGCAATCGCCCCGGTGCGCAGGTAGTCACCATATGAAAACCCGCCCGGCAGGATCACAACATCCGCACCTTTGAGCTCTGAGTCGGCGTGCCAGAGAAACTCCACGTCCTCACCAAGCGAGAACTTCACAGCGGCATACGCATCATAGTCACAGTTTGAACCGGGAAATGTTATCACCCCGAATCGCATCAATCCACCTCGATAAAGTACTGCTCTATGACAGGGTTAGCCAACAACTTACTGCACATCTCTTCAAGTTTTACTTTAGCGACGTCCTTGTCGTCGATATCGAGCTCAAGATTGAATACCTTGCCCGATCTCACACTACCGACCTCCGTATAGCCCATGTCTTTCAGCGCATTCTTGATCGTCACGCCCTGGGGATCGAGGACGCCGTCCTTCAGCTCAACTCTTACTGTTGCCTTTGTCATGTCTCTTAGGTTCTTTCTTTCGCCAGCGGTTATTTTCCTCAGTGTTGAACGCCTCTCTCTTCAGCATCAACATCACATCTCGGACCAGGCAACTGAGAACATACGCCAAGACCGCCGGAAACATCACCAGCCTGGGCTTTATAATTAAAGCAATCAGGAATATGAATAAAAGCAAAAACTTCACTCGTGATTCGACGCTTCTGAGATTGTCCGGAAAAGTCTCATATTCGACCGTGGACACCATCAAGAGAGATGCACCAGCCATGAGAGAAATCAGGAACTCACCGTACTCTATGCCTCCCCACATTTCGTAACTGAAAATCACATACGATACCAGTAGCATCGATGCAACAGGGACCGGCAGTCCGAGAAAAGACTTTTTTTCCTCCAGTGTAGCAAGGAGATTATATCTCGCAAGCCTGAATCCCGCGCACATGACATAGACTCCGGACACGATCCAGCCCCATCGTCCCATATCATGAAATTTGAAAGCGTACAGCAAAACACCGGTAGATACGCCGAATGTGAGGAAATCTGAGAGGGAATCGAGCTCAACACCGAATCTGGATGTGACTTTGGTGAGTCTTGCCACTTTGCCATCCAGGCTGTCGAGAAACGCCCCGAGAACAATCAGCCAGGCGGCAGTGATGGCATTGCCTTCGAGAGTGGAAAGGATAGAGAGAAATCCGCACATCATGTTCCCCATAGTGAACGAGTTCGGGAACAGACTTCTGTAGTTTCTCATACCCTAAATTCCCCGATAAGTGACCTGCCGCCCTTTACCCTATTCCCCACTTTCACAAGGACATTGACATCCGGCGGCAAGAAAACATCCATCCGCGAGCCGAAACGCATAACTCCGAACCTTTGCCCTGCGCTAACTTCCTGTCCAGCCTTGAGGTCGAACACCACGCGCCTGGCGACGCTGCCGACAATCTGTCGGAAGTGAATTCTGCCTCTTGATGTGATCAAATCGATCTCGCTGCGCTGATTTTCTTCTGATGCCCTCGGTCTGAAAGCTGATATCTTCTTGCCGGAGCGATATACCGCACGGTCAATCCTACCGGCTGTAGGAATCATGTTGACGTGACAGTCGAATATGGAGAGGAAAATGCTCACTCTCTGCGACAATCCACTGAGCCCCTCGGGAACCTGATCGTCCACCACAATGACCTTGCCATCAGCTGGTGACAGAATCTGACCATCCGACCAGACTGCCTCAAACTGCGGCTCCCTGAAGAAAAAGAAGTTAGCTGCAGTCAGAACCACGCCGGCCCAGCCAACAATAATCAGCACGTAAGAAGATAACACGTAGCCGACGCCAAGCATCACAGCAGCCGCAAACATCACCGCGAATATGATCGGCAAACCTTCGCGTGCGACCGTCATTTGAACACCCTTGCAAAAATCGTGTCGACATGCTTCAGATACGGCTTATAATCAAACATCTTCTCCAGTTCTCTCGAAGTGAAATTCTTGCGAATAGACGGCTCAGCGAGAAGTTCGTCCTTGAAGCTCGTGCCGCTCTCCCACGCCGCATGAGCGGCCTCCTGGATGACTTGATAAGCCTCTTCCCGTGATCCGAGTCTTTCCGTAACCGAAAGAAGAAGCTTACCGGCATATATCAAACCGCCCGTCTTCTCCAGATTGGCCATAAGGTTCTTCGGATAGACATTGAGATTCTTGACTATCTCCGTGAACTTGTAAAGCATGTAATCAAGGATAATTGTCGAGTCCGGGAAGATAACCCGCTCGACAGAAGAGTGCGAAATGTCTCGCTCATGCCAGAGCGGGATATTCTCCAGTGCGACGACCATATTCCCCCGCAACAGCCGCGCAAGTCCGGAGACCCTCTCACAAGTAATCGGGTTCTTCTTGTGCGGCATCGCAGAACTCCCCTTCTGACCCTTGCTGAAACCTTCCTCGATCTCCAGCACTTCGGTTTTCTGCAGATGCCTGATCTCCGTGGCGAATTTATCGAGAGAGCTCGCTGTCACTGCAAGTGCCCAGATGAACTCTGCATGTCGATCTCGCTGGATTATCTGTGTCGATACAGGCGCAGGTTTCAGTTTCAGCTTGCGGCACACATATTTCTCAAGCTTAGGGTCTGTGTTGGCGAACGTGCCGACCGCTCCGGAGAGCTTGCCCACAGCTATGTTGTCGATTGCTCGTTTCAAGCGATCGAGATCGCGTGCCATCTCGGCATACCACACTGCAAACGTCAATCCGAGCGATGTCGGCTCGGCATGCACGCCGTGAGTGCGGCCGACTTTCGGTTGGTATTTGTACCTGCGCGCTTTTTTCCTGATCTCAGAGAGAAGCTGCTTGATTCGCACAACCAGAAGCTCTCCACTGCGCTTAAGCACGACAGCCGTGGCCGTATCGAGAACATCGGAGGAAGTCAGGCCGTAATGTATGTACTGCGCATCTGCCCCGACAGACTCGCCGACATTGGTCAGAAACGCGATGACATCATGCTTGACCTTATCTTCGATCTTCAAGATTCTCTTTGTATCGAACTTCGCCCTGGATCGAATGCGTTTGACCGCAGCGGTCGGGATCTTACCGAGTGCAGCCCAACCTTCGCACGCAGCAATTTCGACTTCAAGCCATGTGGAGAACTTGTATTCGTCGGTCCAGAGCCCCGCCATCTCCGGAAGCGAGTATCTTTCGATCATGAGCGCGCCTTCACCTTCTCCCAGTCAGCAAGAAACTTCTGCAAGCCGATATCGGTCAGCGGATGTCTGACCAATTTCTCAATGACATCAAATGGAATTGTGGCGATATCCGCTCCCATTAGTGCAGCATCTACAAGATGGAGCGGGTTGCGAATTGATGCAACGAGGACTTCAGTTGCGAAATTGTAGTTGCGGTAAATTCTGACGATTTGCTCGACTATCTCCATACCGAAGTGCGATATATCGTCAAGTCTGCCCACAAATGGAGAGACAAAACTTGCACCAGCCTTCGCGGCCAGAATCGCCTGCGATGGAGAGAAGACCAGCGTCATATTGACACCAATGCCTTCGGATGACAGAGCCTTGGACGCCTTTAGACCGTCCTTTATACACGGAATCTTGACAACGATGTTATCGTGAATGGCAGCGAGCTTCGTCCCCTCTGAGATCATGCCTTTATGGTCGGTAGATACCACTTCGGCGGAAATCGGCCCGTCGACAATGTCACAGATCTCCCTGAGGATGTCCTCGAATTTACCATCCTCCTTTGCGATCAGGCTCGGGTTTGTCGTAACACCATCGAGCACTCCCATGTCATTGGCTTCGCGGATTTCGTCGACATTCGCGGTGTCTATGAAGAACTTCATTAATCCTCCTATATATCTATCAGTATTCGACTTTCACAAGACACAATCCCTGAGGCGGGGACGTCAGAATACGAGGCGACCTCTCCGGCCTCCTGGATAACTCGGCAAATTCCCGCTTCGTGAGCTGTCCGTTCGCAACTCTTACCATGGTCCCGACCAGCGATCGCACCATTCCGTGCAGAAACCGATTAGCCACAACGTGGAAAGTATACTCTTTCCCTCGCTTTGTCCAGAACGATTTTGTCAGGATGCAGATATTGGACTCTTTCTGCGACTTCTGGACACAGAAGGACCTGAAATCATGGCTGCCCCGCAGACTGTCAGCCAACTCCGAGAGAATCGAAAAATCGATGCTGAGATTAGTGCACCAATAGTGATCTCGTTTGAGTGCGCTGTGACCGTTATAGATGCGATATCGATATTCCCTCGACTTCGCATCGAATCTGGCGTTAAACGAGTCATCGACTACTCTGCACTGCTTGATCAGCACATCAGGTGGCAGCAGAGAATTGATGCCTTTGAACACAATATCCGCGTTCCAGTCTTTGTCGAGCTTGAAATTGATAACCTGAGCAGCAGCATGAACACCGCTGTCAGTTCTGCCTGCGGCGGTGACATTGACGTCAGCCTTGGCCATCTTCTTCAGTGCTTTCTCAAACTCACCCTGAATTGTTCTCTCATTCGGTTGAAACTGCCAGCCGCAGAAATCAGTACCATCATATTCGATGATGCATTTGTAGTTCATCAGTCTATACCATATTTGACGATCAGCGTACACAGAATAAGCACTACAAATATCAGAGCGAAAACGCCGTCAGCAGTCTGCAGCCTGAATTCTGTGAATGAAGTCCTACCCACGCCCCTCCGATACCCTCGACTTTCGATTGCAATGGCGAGATGATCCGCACGCCGCACGGCTCCTGCAAACAGCGGAAGTATGAGCGGCACCGTCGATCGGATACGACCGATCGGACCACGAGCCGGTCTCAACGCACGTGACAACTGCGCTGCGCGGATTGCCCGAACTTCTTCGGACAGAATCGGTACGAATCTGAGCGCAACGAAAACCATCATTGAGATCTCGCCGACAGGAACATGCAGTTTACGGAGTGGTTTGATCAGCCTCAAAAGCCCGTCTGTCATGTCGATAGGCGATGTCGTCAGGTTCACAAGCGATGCAGCCATCAGGAACAGAAATATCCTGTACGAATAGAGAAGTCCGTTCTGCAGACCATGCGAACTGATGGCAATGCCTCCGATCCTGACATAAATCCTGCCGACTGGTTCGGAGAATAGAATGTGCAAAACGAATGTGACTCCGAACAGTAAGAGAAATGTCTTGATGACGGTCATCAGTCGCGTAGGCGAAATTCTTGCCAGAAGAGTCAAGAGGGCAAAATAGACTGTCAGAGCGGCATAGAGTACCGGATGGAGCGTAAATGCCACCAGCGCCATCACAACAACGGTCCAGATGATCTTGATCCGGGGATCGAGCCTGTGAATAGGTGTGTCGAGTGGCCTGTACTGTCCTATAAGAACACTATTGAAATCAAACATCTGTGCCTGACTCCTCCCCTGCAAGAGCTTCGTGAGCATGTTTGATAGCAATATCCGCTGGGCAGGTCAAGGAGAATCTGGGATGTAGGCGGGATCAGGTTTCGAAGAAAAAGCTCCCTACTCACTAGTGATGCTTATTGCTAGCGGTTTTGACGAACGTTTCACGAATCTTCGCCATTTCCGGGTTTCTTGCTCGATGAAATTTGAATAAGCTGAGTGGAATTCTCAGTCTTGGACGCGCAATCGCAGTCATCACAGCCACGGCCTTTCATCTGACGCAATAGCTTGCGACCAACATACAGCGCTGCCACAGAAACTACCGCGATCACGGTTATGTATTCTATCACCTGATACCTCCTGCCACAATCTCTGTTCCGATGCGAGATTGTCGATCCCAATCAGTTCAGAAGCCTGCGACCACTTGAAGCTTGCCTCCCACCGTCTCGTTTTCCGAATCGTGAAGGAGTTCGAGCCTCACTTCTACCCCTTCCACCAGGGAATAACCGGCTCCAACCGAAACTTGCTCTGTCGATCCGGATGACGCTGTCCTGACTGCACCATATCGCCCCACGATGAAGACCCGTCGTATGCTTTGCAAAGCCTGAACATAGTACCCCTTATTGATGATTTCGGCATCAGGTTTGGTATGGGAATCGTAGATGTACTCTCCTACAAGATCAAAGTCCCCCATCGAGAATTGCAGATCAAATCCAAGTCTCTGCATGTCATCATCGTATGAATCGCTGCGACCGGAGGCGAAGGAAGTCCCGAGTTCAAGCCAGGTTCCGACATCAATACCCAGCCTGCCACCAAATGCCACGGCCGATATAGTCACGGTTTCTGATGTGTCATTGTCCGCAGCAGGGATGCTATCGTCCTCTTCACTCGTATGTGCATCCGTACCGAAGCCATCTACACCAAACACAACAAGACTGCCTGCACCAAACCTCGCGCGAACAGCAAATCCTTCTTCACTCCAGAAATTGTGAGTCCGTTCCACTACGATGGGCACTGTTACCAATTTGCGATCCACGGAACCATAACACCTGCAGTCGATACCGAACGGGACATCGAATCTCCCGGCTACAAGGCCAAGTGAAGAAATGAATGCGTGCGGATTCCTATACAAATCCACACCTATTTCGGCGCTGCCAAGATCAAAAGACTCGTCTTCGTCATTATATGCGATCGCGACGGCGACAGACACCTCGTCAGACAGGCCTCTCTCTAAAGCCACTTCGAGCTGCCCAAGCCCAACACCGACTCCATCGCGAGTATCTCGATTGTAGTCAGCGACAACATCAAAGAAACCGGATATGTCAAGATGACCTGCTGTCGCATTGTCTCGAGGAATGCAAGATAACAGCATCACAATGCATATCAGGAATTTCTTCATCGCGTCGTCCTCTGAAACAGATGATCCGACATCAGACTTCTCCAGTTCTGAATGCCACTGTATTCCTCAGACATCACCCAAGCCCCAGCAACCGTCCGCCCTGATAAACCGCAAACGCCATTCCCCACGCAAGGAGGAGAGTGTAGGACATCTGAAAACTAAGTTCTTTCCAGGATCGGGTCTCGCGCAGGAAGACCGCCATCGCAGCCACACAGGGCATATACAACAGAACGAAGACAAGAAACGCATACGCTATGAGTTTCGAATACGCCGGATCCGCCGACAGCAGATGACGCAGAGATGGAGATTCCTCGCTGACATCGCCGACGCCATAGATATTTCCCATAGTGGACACCACGACTTCCTTTGCGGCGAATCCCGCGATGATAGCAACTCCTAGTCGCCAGTCAAAACCAAGTGGCCTCAGAACCGGTTCGACAGCCTTTCCAATACGTCCGGCAGCGCTGTACTCCATGTTCTCAGCTGCCCTTGCATTCTCGTACTGTACTACCATGTCATCGCGCTGTTCAGCCGTGATCCGCCCGCCCTTCTCTGCTGCGACAGCCTCGTTGATTAGAGTGCTAAAATCACGATCATATGTCGTCTTCTCCGGAAAAGTCATCAGAAACCACATTATGATCGAAAAGCCGAGAATAATAGTCCCCGCCTTGCGAACGTACATCCATGAGCGCTCCCACATGTGGATCACCAGACTTCTGAGCGTCGGCACACGATACGGAGGGAGCTCCATTATGAATGGCGCGGACATTCCTTTGAATCGAGTTGCGCGCAGCACCTTGACCATTGTGACAGCGACGATGACCCCGAGAGCGTAAATCGAGAACACGACAGTACCGGCATTCGAGGGCCAGAAGGCACCACAGACGAGTATGTAGACTGGAAGCCTCGCACCACAGCTCATGAATGTTGTCACGTGCATAGTGACAAGACGGTCGGCGCGGTCTTCGAGAATCCTGCTACCCATATACGCAGGAACAGAGCAACCGAATCCAATTAGCATCGGAATGAACGACTTGCCATGCAATCCAATTTTGTGCATGATTCGATCCATTACGAATGCAGCCCTCGCCATATATCCGGTGTCTTCGAGAATTGCAATCGCAAGAAAAAGAAACATGATGTTTGGCAGGAAGATTATCACACCGCCTACACCGGCCACCACACCGTCGACGAGAAGCGAACGCAGCAGTCCCTCCGGAAGAAGATTGGTGAGCACTGTAGAGATTGCTGCAACGCCCGTCTCAATCCATCCAGCAGGCGCTTCGCCAAGAGTAAATGTAAGTTGAAACATAAGCCACATGAGCACGGCGAATATTGGAAGGCCGAAGATCGGGTGTATAAGTAAATGGTCGATAGTGTCTGAGATGTCATGACGGTAAGCGCTCGTCAGCTTGGTAGCCTCGCTGCAGGCACCACTGATGAATCCATATCGCTTGTCGGATATCACGGTCGATGCCGGCTCACCGAAAAGAGCTTCAATCCTATCGCCGCTCTGTCGTACCGCCTCGACCAGACCTTTCAAGTGCCCATGACGACTGATGATCTTCGCCACTTCGGCATCGTTTTCGAGTAGCTTGATCGCAATCCATCGAGGCTTGTAGCCGTCCGTAGCGATCGAATCCCTCTCGATCAGCTCCGTCAGGTCTGCGAGCTCGGCCTCAAACTCTCTGCCGAATCTCACATGGGCAGGCCTAAGTCTATTGCCATTTTCAGCTGTCTCAATGATTGATTCGAGAAGACTGTCCATGCCCTGCCTCTTGGTGCCAACGGTCGGGACGACAGGCACACCGAGGAGCTGTGAGAGAGAATCATGGTCAATCGTCACACCACGACTTACGGCCATATCAGCCATGTTGAGAGCGATAATCAGTGGAATGTCGAGCTCGAGAAGTTGCGTGGTCAGATAGAGATTCCGTTCAATGTTTGAGGCATCGACTACATCGACCACAACATCAGGCCTTTCCTGAATGATAAAATTGCGTGTGATAATCTCTTCTACAGAATGAGCTGACAGGGAATATGTGCCTGGGAGGTCGACTAGCTTGATCCGAGATTCACCAACTCGGAGCCCCCCTTCTTTCTTCTCGACAGTTACTCCCGGATAATTCCCGACGTGCTGATTTGCGCCGGTGAGATTGTTGAAGAGCGTGGTCTTCCCGGAATTGGGATTCCCAACCAGGGCAACGATGAATTCCTTGCTAACGGTCCTCAACTTCCTCGACCCTGATCTTGTCGGCCATTCCCCGACCAATCCCCAGCCTGGTCTGCCTCACCTCAAGACCTATCGGACCATGCCCCGAATTAGCGATAATCTTGAACGTACAACCCGAATTGAGTCCCATCGAGCAAATTCTCTCTCTGAGCGCCTGACCACCATCCATGCCCACAAGCGCATATCTCTTGCCAACCCTCGTATTGCTGAGAGTCATCTCGGAACTCCTCTTTGATGCTGTTTGTCATCCGACTGCTTGCGGCAATCGCCGCATATTCCGAATATCTCATAGCGATGTGATTCCATTGTAAAGTCATGCCTCTTCAATACACTGCTCTCGCCCTCTTCCATCCTTCTGCTCGAAAATTCAATGATCTTCTTGCAGCGAGTGCATACAAGATGGTGATGATGCTCGCGATTGTATCGATTCTCAAAACGCGCTACCCCATCGTCAAATATCACTACTCTTGCCAGCCCGCACTCGGCAATCAGCTTCATCGTCCGGTAGACTGTAGCATAACCGATTCTCCGTTTACGCCTCTTGAGAGCGCTGTAGAGATCATCAACAGAAACATGGTCCTCTGTGTTCAGAAAAGTATTCAGAATCTCCGTTCTCTGTGAAGTCTCTCTGAGACCTTCCGACCGAATGAACTTGTTGAATATCTCTCTTTCAGCAGTCGGCACAACTCCTCCGCTACCGATATTGAAATTCATTTTCAATAAGAAAATACGCAATTCGGGGGGGGTAAGTCAAGCAGTTTTTTGTGAGAAAAATCACAAGTTATCGAAGCCGTAGCAGATTGTCGCTGGGCGGATTCCGCACGTATGATGTCGCAACCTGCAGGTAAGCAAGAAGTTCCATCATCTACCGATTAAATCCGACAGTCTCTCAATCTTCTCGCCCAGCGCTACTTCATAATCACCGGGCGCAAATGTGTCTGGACTCGGCAGCGGATCTGTCTCATGGCTGTAGTAATCACAAAGGTGGTTTACCTCTATGTGCGCAAGCAGGAAATAGTCCGGTCCCAGACGAAAATAGCACTGAGCCTTAATCAGACGTGCATCTTTGTAATTGAAGCGAACATTCCTGCTGAACACATAATTCGTATCGATATCGAGCACTTCCGAAGCGTAGTCAATCGCCGCCGTATAGTCTGGGTTGCCGGCAGGATAATCCCTGTATATCGCTGCAAGCCCCATATATGCATCTGCAGTAGTGAGACCCTTATCAATCGCATCGTTGAAGTCAGTGACAGCCGTCGCAAACTCGGTTTCGAGCGCGCGGCACCACCCCCTGCCCATGTAGGCCTGCGCGTTGTCACCGGCGTGGTTGATCACATCGGTAAATACGGTCTCGGCTCCCGCGTAGTCTTTTGCAGTAAACTTGGTCCATGCGCTCGCGAGATTCCCGTCAACATCATACGGCGGCGGTGGCTCGGTGCCGCCACCGGACGAACATCCGACAGAAGCTAATGCGGCCGCTACAATGCAGAGTGCTGCGATTTTCAATATGTCCCGATTCGATATCATTTCATTCTCCCTTACTACTTAATAAGAAGCATCCTCTTGGTCTCTTCGAATGTCCCGGACTCAAGCCTGTAGAAATAGACTCCAGAACTCACTTCATTGCCGCTGTCTGATCTGCCATTCCACGAAATCGTATGGCTCCCGGCGTCGAGACTCTGATCGATCAAAGTCACGACTCTCTGACCAAGGAGATTATATATCACAAGCTTTGTCTGGGCTGGCGTCCGCAGATCGAACGCTATCGAGGTCTCCATGTTGAACGGATTCGGCCAGTTCTGATGTAGCAGATAGGCGCCCGGAAGAGAAGGATTATCATCCGAGCCATGCGCAAACTGCGACTTTCCGAGTACGTAAGTTCCGATCTCGGAAATCTCCGCCGTGATAGTGTTACTCCGGGAATCATATTGAGTCTGCAGACGATTCCATCCGGCATAGTCGACGCGAAGTATCGTTACAGAAGCGATTTCGTCGGCTTGCAGGTTGAATCGGTTGAGATCAACAGTCAGTGTAGCGTCGGATTCGAGTGCGCCGATCGACGTCTTCGTTCTGAGGCGATACAGAGGCTCGAAGTCCGATTCAGGTTCAAACTCCGAGAAATCGCCCGCAGATACGGACTCAGCGAAGAGCAATAACAGACCATCATCAGCGGCTGCATCTGAAGGTATCGACAGTCGGAACACGCCATCGTAGCTATCGAGAATTGTCCTCTTCCCCGCCAGCAATGGAGCAGCGGAAAATCCGGCACTAGTGCAACCGAGGTTCTCCCTGCCATCCCGCCCACAGACCGTAATGGAGTACGACCCTGACTGCTCGACACGATAATCCATTACGTAAGTCTCTGCCTCTCTGTCGTCCAGTTTGACAGCATCCTCTGACAAGGGTCCAGCCGGAGTCGTGAGCGTGATGTCCGGCATCGAGCCGAGCGGCTCCGATGCAAACAAATATATGTCGAGCTCGAAAGGAAAGACTGAGTTTGGCACCCAACTGACCGTGAATGTTGGCGGCGTAATGTCGCCTGTCGATCTGAGCGAAAACACATCATCGCTCTCCTTGGATGCGCTCTGATTGTCAGAGGCGACAACTCTCCAGTAGTATGTTTCATCTATGATTAGGTTGCTGACCGTGTATTCCGTATCAGCGATGCCCGACACAGCATCCCAACTTGATGTATCACTGTCTGAGAAATAGAGAGTGTACGTCACCCAATCCCCTACATCAATATCGACAGATGGATTCCAACCCAAAGTCACAGTGTCGGTCTCGACCGTATCTCCATCAGCCGGGAACGCGAGCGAAAATCCTGTGGGAGGACGATTAGGCGTTGCTTCTCTGGCATCGAGAAAATTGACTATTCGTTCGAGAACTTGCTCGCGAGTTCCAAAGTTGTTGGGGGGGGTAATATAAAGGCTGGATATAGCTTCAAATCCGAATCCGAAAAACACGGCTCGACTGTAGCCATCGGTGATCTCCTGGCCTCCAACTTGTCCTCCGCTGTATCTGAAGCAGACATCAGCCTCATCTTCAGGTATCAGCCAATCCGCATCGTACAGGTTCGAAGCACCATCGATGCCGGTGACAATCAGAGAATCGCCACCACCGATTTCAGATCCGGGTTCGCCTCTGATAAGGTACTGACCCGCGAGATTTCCTCCATAGGTGCAATGGAAGTAATCTGTCAGCAACTCCGGATCGCTCGATGACAAATGTTCTGCGATGTCCTGACCGGTGATAAACAACCCTCCCCCGAACTCAATATAATCTCTTATGAAGTCACGATCTGATGCGTTCAGCGTTGTCTCTCTCGTATCACCGGTGAGCCACATCACGATAGGATACAGCATCTGCGCCAATCCCGGAGACCCGAGCGTATCTTTACCCCAGACAATATAAGTATATCCAATCGAATCGAGAGCGTCAGTCAGGAAGTGCTCGTAGTTGGCGGGATTGCTGTTGTCATCGTCGACAATGAGCACCCTCGCCCCACCGATGTTGGCTTTGAAAGAAAACGTCGTAGGATCACCCACACCGGTATGGCTTAAAGTGAGCAAGAACGTGACCTGCACCGTGTCCATGTCTGCCGGTATTGCAAATGTGAGTGGCATCTCATCATTTCCAGCAATCCCTCCCTCGCCGGGAATTGTCCCTAGATTGACTGTGGGGACGACCATGTTGAGTCTTTCGTCACTTGCTGACAGAGTCGCAATTGCACCCTGTGCAGTGGCCCATTCATTCTCAACTTCGAAGTAGAAATCTATCGTCTCGCCAAGATCAAGAACTCCGTTACCATTGCCTGCGCCGTCATCATACGACTGACTCTGTAAAGCATAGAGCGGCCTTGAATAAGTAATATCGAGGTTTGCGGTCATTACGCTGTCTGAATCAGAGATATCCCAGACCGCCAGCTGATTCTCATATCCACTATTTATGTTGCTATTCGGGGTACTTCTCGGCGAAAACTCACGGTTATCGGTAGATCCGGGATACGGATCTGCAGCGTCGCCGTCATTCAAGTTATTCTCCAACTGGAACAAACCATCTGCTTGTTCCAAGGCGACCAAGTAATGCCCCTCTGATGTATTACCGGAGCTTGATTCATCAACATGGAAGATCAACAACCCTCCTCCGGGGAGACCGACATCAAAACCTACCCTCTGTCTGTTCTCAATCAGAAAATACTCTGCATAAGTATCTCTGAGTAGAACCACATGTGGGCTGTCTACAACTTGTGGAAAAACATGACCAACTTCATTTTCCGTCAATACTATAGGCTGGACGAACCCAAGTTCCTTTTTGCACCATGCGTCGAAGCTAGATGGGCTCTTAGCACCACCATTGTAGCTGCCGCCAGCCATCACGCTCCACTTTCCCAAACCCTCCGACGAATAGTCTGTGTCATATAGATCGGGGAGGCCGAAACTGTGCCCAAACTCGTGACAGAAGACCCCGATCTGTATCAGGTTCGAACCACTCTCTTCGGGCTGCATCGTATAGCCACTCATCCAGACCTCATCCAACTTCCTGGCGCTGGACATCGACCAACGATGGGAGTGAATCTGATTGTCACTGCCGGAGGTTTCAAACCCTTCGCCGGCATGCACGACGATTACATCTCTGTCCATCACTCCATCACCGTTGAGATCGTATAGACGGTAGTCCGCATCGCCGTCAGCGGCCACAACGGCATCCTCGACAAGCTTCTGCGCGTTCTGAGGATACGATCCAAAGCCTCGCTGACCATCGACATAAAACGAGTACAGCTGCGGCATTCTGTACCATCCGTAAACATCGCCTTCTATCACAACTTGACCATAGGAGTTGCTCAGATAAAACTCCTGCATGCTTCCCGTTGAAATGACACCCTGCGAGAAAAGCAAGTCCTCGAAATAACTCTTCGTTCCGTCAGGACCCGTCTGCCATTGGTTATCGGAGAAGTCGACCAGGATGACTGCAAGCCGAATAGTATCCTGAGCACCGTCAGCGGAAAGCGTAAAATGACATTTGCTCGTTTCGGACGGAGCGTCTACTCCTCTTGATCTTGCCTTCTTCATGTCTTCCACGTAAGCCTGAAGAGTTCCATCCTTCTTCAGCTTCTCCAAAACATCCGGATGCAGACTGACAGCCTGTGCCTCAGAAACGAACAATACGGCAATGGCAAATACAAAAAGTAATCTTGCAATCAATGCGAATTTTCTCAATCTCAGCATATCTTCTATCCCTTATGCAGGCATGTTAAGCTTGTGTATTCCATGTATATGTAATACAACATGGAACACGCACGTGATCCCAATATACCTGCTATAACGCTATTTTCAAGGGAGAAGTTTACTTTAGAAGCATCATTTTCCGCGTTGATTGACCATCCGCGGTATCGAGTCTGTAGAAGTAGATTCCGCTGGCAACGGGGCTGCCGGAATCATCGGAACCGTTCCACAGAAC
>JAHJOQ010000087.1 GCA_018820315.1 Candidatus Zixiibacteriota bacterium
TCGGCGGCGATGAAGCGCCTAAGGAACGCTGGGACGTCTGCCCCTATTGTCAGGCCCGAATAGAGGCACTGAATTTGACCAGTGAGCACGCCTTACAGGAGTGGTTCATGAAGGAGATTTCTTGGTACGTGTATACCACATACGGTCGCAATACCACCGGATGGTCAGAAGGGGGAGCTTGTCAGGACGATATGCCACCCGGTTCTCAGTGTCAGTGGTGGGCGCCGGGAGACGATATCGCCACTCTTGTTGCCAATGGGCACGATGTCGTAAACACATACTTCGGGAATCTTTATCTCAACAACTGGTACTGCACTTTGCCTAGAATGTACCAGTATGATATCACCGGTGGAGCCGATCCGGCCTACCTTGTACACATCCTGGGAGCAGAGGCCGCTCTATTCACTGAATATGTTGAGACAGAGAGTCAGCTTAACGACAAGGTCTTTCCACGCATCATTGCCGTTGCAGAGAATGTGTGGACACGCAGCGGGGAGAAGAATTACAACGAATTCTACCTGCGCCTGATCCGGAAGCTGGAATGTCTCAACTATATGGGCATCGATTATGGATCGATGGAAGAGTAATCGTCCTTCGCGCAAACACCCCTCAAAGAAGAGACTGCTGACGAATACGCTCGCCTAACAGTCCGGCAATCCGTCGCCATCGGCATTGCACGGTGATGGTCCGCCGGAGAATATATAACTGATCAAATACACGACGTCGTCGATATCCAGCGCACCGCTGCAGTCTGGGTCGAGCTGCTCTATTGGAATGCCGGAGCAATCCACAAAGATGCACTGCAGCATCGCGAGCACGTCGTCGATATCAACCGCACCGCTGCCGTCCACATCACCGCAGACATATGCGCCAATGATAATATCAGCTTCCCCACAATCGACAAAATTGGGTCGTATCGTACCGTGAGTTTTCGGTGAAAACATGAATTCGCCGGCAGGCTGCACAAAAGCAGAGTCTATGTCTACGGCCTGATTCGTTACACCATCCGGTATTTGCAGCCACAGAGTGGCCAGTAGACCGTCTTCCTGCGGCTCGATGTAGGCTTCTGTGCCCTGTCCAATCCAATAAAACACTATTAATACGAAGTTGCTGTCATCGACCGGCCAGATGTATGAGCTGTCTGATGGCAACACCAGAATGGCGTCCCAGCTGGATGGGATAATCGATCCGATAACGTCTACAGATGTTATGGCGATGTCATCGTAATCATAGCGGAGGCCGAGTGTGATCGCTGCGATATCGGCACCGTTTGTGATGTAGATCGGCATTGGTACCGAATCCCAGTTCCCGACAGGAATATCGAGCGGACAGCCGATAGATATCTCGTATCCTTCTGCAGAAGGAAAACAGTCGTCCTGAGGCTGGCAGATGCTGGATGGAAGTCCATGCACAAACAAATCTACATACAACGCAAGATCAGAGATATTCACGCTTCCACATAGGTCCACGTCGCTGTTCTCCAATGGAGCTACGGCTGGTGCATGACCCAGTACATAGCGAGCCAGAAGGACCATGTCCCCCACGGTATAGGTTAGACCGTCTCCGTTAACGTCCCCGCAGAGAGTGTCCGCAGACGCAACAGTCTGCAGGCCCGACATCAATGCTGCTGCAAGAGCCAGCACGACAACAAATGTTACCTTTCTCATTTCGTCGATCTCCTTCGATACATTTCGATAATCGGAGCCCAGAAGTTATTAGTAATCCAGTGATGAATTGCTGTAAAGACATTATAAATATAGCCCCAAACGCCAATTCTGTCAATATGCAAAAGGGTATCATGCAAGCGAGCGCGGAATGATTCTCCGCCACCTCAGAAGCGAATCTTCTGATCCCCGGTCGAATCCGGTTCGTCGAGATTGAACTGGCGGGTACGCCGATTGATGTAATCGCTGGCGGAACTGTGAATGTGGCAAAGCTCCTTCGGCACGGTCTTTTCGGTGAAGACTTCGCGCCTGACATCGGGACAGTTGTTCGTAGCAAGCTCGCAAGTCTCAAGGCAGATGTCCTTGAAGATGATCCCTTCGGGAATGTCAAAATCTTCAACGGGCAATGAGTCATGCGCGGCAATCATAAACGGTGTCCATATTGGGAGGCCGTTCTTGGCACCGGTTTGATTCTTGCCGAGTGTCGTGAACCCATCGCCAAACCCGACCCAGACACCGGTCGTAATCTGTGGAGTATACCCCATAAAAAGATTGTCGGAGAAGTCGCTAGACGTACCGGTCTTGCCACCGGCCGGCCTGAGGAAGCCGCGCCACCGGACGCTATGGCCGGTGCCGCCATCATCGTCAATGACCGACTGCATGAGATTAACCATGATGTAAGCTGTCTGCGGTGTCAGTACCTCTTCGCCGGGAGATACAGCATTGTCTTCGCGAACATTGCCGTACCGATCTATCACCTTGGTCACGAATCTCGGTTTGATGTGAATCCCGTGGTCCGGGAAAACGGAGTATGCCGACGTCAGCTCCAACAGTGTAACCTCGCTTGTACCGATGGCGAGAGTGACAACCGGCTGCAGGGGAGAGGTGATCCCCATCTTGCGTGCGAAGAAGATCGGTTGCTGCGGTTGAATCATCTGCAGTATTTTTATCGCGACAACGTTGCGTGAAAACTTGAAGGCATCGCGCAGAGGCATCTTTCCCATGAACTTGAAATCGAAGTTGTGCGGACGGTAGTCTTCCTGCCCAGGTATATTGATTGTGACGGCGTTATCATAGAAGATATCGCAGGGCCGCATGCCATTTTCGATGGCGGCAGTGTAGACAAACGGTTTGAAAGCCGAGCCGGGGGAGCGCAGCGCCTGGACGGCGTTGTTGAACTTATACTTTGTGAAGTCCTTTCCTCCAACAAGTGAGATAACGTCGCCGGTCTTGTTATCGATTGCCACGAGAGCCGCCTGTATCTCTTTGAATCTGTAAGCCACCGAATCTCCGAGCGAGTCGTAGTATTGCTCAGTGTGATCCGGGTCGTTGTACGGCCAGATCGCTGCAGTCATGCGCTGAAGTGAATCTGCGTACTCCTGAACCACCTGAGTTGCTACTCGCTGCAGACGTGAATCAATTGATGTGTACGCATGCAGGCCGCCTGAATAGACTTCATCCTCCCCATACTTCTCCACGAGGTACTGCCTGACTATTTCTGTAAAATATGGCGCTTCACCGGGGGGCGATGTTGCGATGTTTACGATGAGCGGGAGCTGCTGCAGACTATCTCGCTCCTCTTCCGAGATCATTCCTTCAATCGACATGCGGCCGAGAACGTAGTTCCTTCGCTGCTTGGCTCTATCGTGGTGATTGACAGGTGAGTATCGCGCCGGCGCATTAAGGATCGCTGCAAGCAGGGCAGCCTCCTCAATCTTGAGATCTTCGGCACGCTTGCTGAGGTATGCACGAGAGGCTGCTTGAATTCCGTAAGCACGTTGGCCGAACCAGTACTGATTGAGGTACATCTCCAGAATTTCATTCTTTGAATACGCTCGCTCAATCTTGATGGCAGTAAGCGCTTCTCTGAATTTGCGCATTAATGAGACTTCTCGGTCAAGAAACAGCATCCGAGCCAACTGCTGACTGATAGTTGACGCCCCCTGCGAACCGAAGCCTCGAGTGATGTTCTTATACACCGCCCTCGTAAGATCGTAGCTCGATATCCCCCAGTGGTCATAGAAGTTAGCATCCTCGGCTGCAAGTAGTGCATCAACCATGCATTTAGGTATACTATCGAACGGAATCAATATGCGTTTCTCGTTGAAATAGGTCTGCAGGACCGAGCCGTCGTTCGCATATATGTAAGTGATGAGTGATGGTTCTATGTCGGTTAGCTGTTCAATCGACGGAAGATCGTCGTGGTAAATATGAAGGACTTCTGCGATTAGCAGTATTGCCGCGAGCAGTACCAATGCTCCGGCTGCAGCAGTAATCACGTGCCTATTGTTGATCTTCTTCTGTTCCGGTTCGTTCTCCGACCGGCGCTTTCTGAGCAGATATTTCATATCTATTTATACCCTCGCGAGAATCTTGTGGCAACATAAACTGGAATTTTTTGCGCGTTGTCAAATTTTTTTGATTCACACCGATGCATTCACTGTATATTCAGCGAAAGCCCTAAGCAAGGAATTGCCACTGTGAATGCGACTTGGATGTGGATTTTCTTATCATTTGCGCTGCTCTCCCTGACATCGGCAGTCTCTGCAGAGATAGTCGTAGTCACAAGACCGTTGCCTGATCTCCAGGGTGATGTTTGGCCGAGAGAGTATTTTGATGTCAATCATGTGGTTTTCGACATTCCTCAGGGTGTAACCTTCACTGCAGGTGCAGAGCCCAGTCCTATAAGGCCTGGTGTCACACGTCGGGCAGCAGTGAAGAATGGGAGATCGGTCGTCGAAGACGCTTGGGTCAATATCATCGATGTTGTGAACAAGCGATTTTACGCAGGTAACTTGAAGCGGTGGTATGATCTCGACTCAATCGAGCTCATTCAAATCAGAGATGGCTACGACACCTGCGCGGTCTACTTTCGTACCTGCGATAGGCTTGGAGCGCCCCCGGACTCATGCCGCACCTTTCGCACCTTACTGCATGACAGCCTCTCAATGTCGGATATTGTGTATATCGTATTCACTGCGTTCGATTGGAACAGGGATGTCGATCTCAAAGCATATGCGAGGTCTCAGTATTACTTCCGAAGTCTGCTGGGCTATGTGACCAGAGACATTCCACTCAGCACTCTTCTGGATATTTCTTCAGCTGAAGTCACATCCTGGCCGATTGAATGTGGCTGTCTCCACGATTTCAAGCCGCAGTCTATCCGCAGAGTCGTGTACTTATCTGACACATCTGAGAAGTGATCAGGCGTCTTTCGTTTGTTCATCCTGTCTCATCCAGAGTGTTCTCTGTGGGAATGGTATTTCGACATCAGCTTCATATAGAGCATCATAAATCATCTGGCGCAGTTCATTCTGAGTAGTCCACTGATCAGTGATTTCATTGACGTAACCCACGAGAGCGAAATCGACCGAGCTGTCGCCCAGCCCGACTAGGTGAGCGCTCGGCTCAGGGTTGTTCAACACTTTCGAATGCTTCTCGGCGCATTCTGTGAGTATCCTGCGCACCTCCTCGATCTTTGAGCCGTAGGCGACACCGATGTCGACTTTGACTCGAATCTGGGAATCCGGGTAGGAGATGTTCGTGATCTTCGAGGTCAGAAGTTGCTCATTTGGGAGAATTATCAGCGTGTTCTCGAATGTCTTGAAGCGTGTAGATCTCAAGCCAATCTGAAAGACGTCACATTTTTCACCGCTGTCGAGAATGACCCGATCGCCGACTCTGAAAGGTCTGTCAATCATAATTATGAAACCGGAGATCATATTCGCGATTGTGTCCCTGGACGCAAGAGCGATAGCCAGGGAACCGACACCGAGGACCGTGAGCAATGAATTGACATTGATCCCGAAGTGATCGAGAATCGCCATCAAGGCAATGACCAGTACGATCAGCCTGAGAACTCTGTTGAGAAGAGGCAGGAACTCGGCGTACATATCTGATTCGGCTCGCTCTGCGATGTTCTTGGTCAGCCAGCTCCCCAGGACATCAACGAGACGATAGACAATCAGCGTTACGAAGATTGAACCGGCTAGCCAGATACCACCCTTAATGTAGCTGTAAAACCAACCGATGCTCTCCTCGTACCTACCGTGCAGGTGGTCCGTCAATACCGAGAATCCGGCTATGATAATCAGCCAGAACAGAGGCTTTGTGATTGCTTTGATGATGTCATCGTCAAGTTCAGTTTTCGTTCTTGCAGCAATCTTGTGCCTTATCTTCACAAGCAGCCAGAGTGCAATCATAGCCGAGATAAGCGTCGCGAGCATAATCCCTCCCGCTATTATCAGCTCTCTGGCCCATACCGGTAGTGTGGATAGGTCTGGCATCATCTCCTCCTAACGTTCCTGCAAAACGACATTCTCTGTCTCAAATCGCGATCTAACCGACACTGTATCATTAATGATGATCATCGGCTCGGCATATTCGAATGGCATTATGCGACCAGAAGAGTAGAATCCGTCATTATCGCGATCATAGAATCCGGTGAATTTGTACTTGCCCGGTTCGGCATCCTTACTGAACGTCCCTGTCAGACTCACTTCCAACGGTGTCCAGTTTCCATTCGGCAGCAGTGCGAAGAAGACCTTGGGCAGTTGATCCTTCATCCTCTGAGCGAATGTCACAGTCCCGGAGAAGGATCCGAGCGAATCGCGATTCACCGTCTCGAACCGAAAAGAGTAGGTCGAGTCAGTAACGCGATTTCCGGAACGATCAGCCACCGCGCCAAGGTCGAGCACGGCCCTGTAATCTAAAGCCTGCATCAGTGTATCGGTTGGAATGAAAGATATTCTAAAGGCGTCAAGTTGATCATGCTCGCAGGGGAGAGGAAGCGAGTCGGGGGTGAACAATGTCATCCCTCCAGAGTCGGAATCAAACCTCACTGGCTCGTTGAATCGAACAGTGATTACAGGATTGACTGAAATACCGCGCGACCCCGATGGCGGATCGACCGTTTCAACTGTCGGCGGCTGTCGGTCGGAACCGATCGGAGGCTGAAGGAGAATGGAATCCTCAACTGTGGCAATCTCATTTCCCCATATGTCGGACAGGCTCTCGATTTGAAGATAGAGAGCTTCCGGGAATTCCACGTCAGGCAGCACAGCCACGAACGATTTTGCAGAGTCAGTAAATACAAAAATCTCGTCAGTTTGGATTGTATCGGGCGAATCTGCGGAGATGAGCAGCATCCTCGCATTTTCTATATTCTGCTTCAGTGCCATATACGTCATTTCGACGCGTAGGACTCTATCCGACCAAATCGTTGCGCTTGCCACGCCAAGGCGGACTGTATCACGCGATGTCATCGTGATATCTATGCTCGATGTCGCACTGACGGTTGGTGTGACCAGCGCCGGCAAGCTGGGGAAGCCAATCTGCTCTTTCGGCGGGTCCCAGGTGTTGTTCCGGTTCCCGTCATCGAAGGCAAACAGAAGATAGTCGCCGGGGGAGACGTATGACAACTGATATGTTCCATCTGATCCGGTCTGTGTAATATACTGCGGTCGCATCTCACTGAAGTTAAGCGAGTCGGCCTGCGCGAGCATATAAGCCGTTACGGTTGCGCCGCCATCCGGAAGGCCTTTGGAGCGAACCGTGCCGGAGATGCTCCCGCTGTCCAGCGATGATCCGGTTGAGAATGCTACAGAAATTGATTGCGTCAGTCGATTGTTGTGCTCGTCTGTTGCACCACTTCCGATCGTAACCAAATACGTGCGGTCGGCGTCGAGACTGTCCGAAAATCCAATCCTCAGGTTGTTCTTCTTCCAGTCGATCCGCAAATCGCCATCGGTCGGAGGAGAGACAAAGATCGCCTCGCGTGTACGCTCTTTATTCATTCGCTCCGAGAATGAGACTGTGATTTCGGGAAGCCTGCTGACTTCTGTTGTGCCGGACTCAGGAATCGTCGAGATGATTTCTGGAGACGTTTTATCTTCCGGACCACCGGGAGGCTGCTGCTGCTTTGCGCATGATAGGAATAACGGAATTAAGAGCGCCAGCGCAACCAGGGACCTGCGTTTCACCTGGTGAGTTTCTCCTGTATTTCGACATTGTCTGGGTCTATATCGAGTGCTTTTTTCCAACTCTGCTTTGCCTCTTCAAATCGGCCCAGCTCGTGACATATATCGCCAAGATGATCGAAGAGGATGTAGTCTTCGTTAGCCACCAAAGCTATGGCCTTCCTGATCTGTACCTCGGCATCCTTGTAATTGCCGAGCCTGTAGAGCACCCATCCGTATGAATCAAGGTAAGCGCCGTTTTCGCCGTCGATTTCAAGGGCCCTCTCAATCATTCTTCGCGATTCATCGAGGTTTATTCCGAGATCGGCCCACATGTATCCAAGATAATTAAGCGTCTGCGCGTGATCGGGATTCATTTCGAGGATCTTTGTGAATGCTGCCGTTGCCGAATCAAACATCTGCGTGCGTTCATATGCCGAGCCCAGCATGAACAGGAATCTGATCTCTTCGGGATGAGTCTTGGTCAGCGCCCGGGCAATCGGGAGCACTTCATCATATCTTTCCGCTCGGCCGAGAGCGGTCGCGAGATAATACTGAGCCTCTTCACGGCCATTGGCGGCACGCGCTACACCATCTTTTAGTATGTCGACCGCAAGATCAAGGCTGTCCTCGTCAAGGTATATCATGCCGAGATTGATGTATCCATCCGGCAGGGAATCAGCGACGTCTATGAGCTTCCAGAAGAAACCTTTCGCATCGCTGTTTCTATCCTGTATAATCGCAATTCGTCCACGGTAGAAATTGCTGAGAATCGACTCAGGTGACATCGTCAATTGACGTTCGAATATGCTGTCCGCCAGGTCCAGCCGGTCAAGCTCAAATGCGATCTGTCCAATGCGCTCCAGTATCGGTTCCTGGGCCTCAGAGTTCGCCCAGATCCATTCTACAATCTCTATGGCCGAAGTCGTATCGTTCTGATCGTTGTACAATTCAGCGAGGTACAACCTGAATGCCCTCGACTCGGGGTTTGCCGCGATGCCGTGAACCAGGATTTCCTCTGCACCCGATGCATCGTTGTTTGCCCTGAGAAGCCCGGCCAGATTCAGGTATGCCTCCATATTGCTCTCAGTCGGATCGAGTTCGATTGAATTCCTGTATGCCGCGATTGCATCATCGACCTGGTGGCGAGAGTTGTGCAGCTTGGCTATCTCAACATAGATTGCAGGCGTGGGGTTGAGCTGCGCAACTTCCTCGAAATGCATCGCCGCGGCATCAATATCTCCACGCTGACTGGCATAGACGCCGGAATACCAGTGTGCCTGCAGATTGTGCGGGTCCATCCGAAGAACCTTCGCATACGTCAGCTCCGCCGTCGCGTGATCTCCGAGCGCCCGGTAGCAATTGGCAATCAGCATATTCGCGTTCTTGTCTTTGTAGAATATCTTCTGAGCGGTCTCCAGAGCCCTTTGCGGTTGTCTCAACCTGAATTCAAGATCCGCAAGCGCATAGAGAATATCTGTGTTGCCGGGCGCTTGTTTGAGCGCTTCACTGTAATACGCAAGTGCTGCGGTGTAGTCTTTCTCCTGCTCTGCAAGTACAGCGCTGGCATAGAAGGAATAGGCATATTGATTGACAATCTGTCTCGGCTGATCTGCCTTCGACGGCACGGTGGTGGTGACTTTGGCCCCCGAACCGCATCCTCCGGCGGTCAGAACCACAGCAGCCATTACTGCCATCAATAATGTCGAAATTCGCTTGCTCATATCTCCAGCATATTAAACACCGAAATATCGGTAACGTTCGATCTCAATCTAATCTGGGTACTCATCAACTTTCTTGGTCTTGTACCAGCCTCGCTTCCCAACTTTCAATATGTGCTCTTCAGTAAAGGGAAGAGCTGTTGAGAAGTCCATTATTCGCTCACCATCTACGTGAAATCCTCCTTGTTCGATCAGTCTGCGCGCGGCAGAAGAGGACGTCATTATTTCCCAATCAGCCAGAGCCTTCGGCCAGTAAATCAAAGTGTTTTCAGGCGAATAACCTTCGGGAGGTGGTAAGGTCGGCTCTATATCAGGAACCTGTTTCTGAGAGAATACTTTCTCGAAATTCTCACGAGCCGCGATTGCTTCATCGGGAGACGCGTACATTGATGCGATAGTGACTCCAAGATGCTTCTTGGTATCCATCGGATTAACGGTAGTATCTGCGAGCTGCTTCTCAATGGAGCCGATCTCATCGTCAGGCAAGTCAGTCAAGAGCCTGAAGTAGCTCAGAATCAGCTTATCCGGGATCGACATAATCTTCCCGAATATCTCACCGGCGGATTCTGCTACCCCGATGTAATTGCCAATGGACTTGGACATGCGCTGTTCACCGTCGAGCCCTTCGAGAATCGGCAGAGTCAGCGCGACCTGTGGCTCGACGCCGAAAGCTTCCTGAATCTGCCTGCCCGCAAGCAGGTTGAACAGCTGCTCTGTGCCGCCAATCTCGATATCCGCCTTGATCGCGACGGAATCGTAAGCCTGCATCAGCGGATAAAGCAATTCATGAATCGAAATAGGCGATCCGGATTTGTATCGCTTCTCGAAGTCGTCCCGCTCCAGCATGCGTGCGATCGTGAATCTGGAACAGAGTTCCAGTATCTCCTTGAAGTTCATCTTCGAGAACCACTCACCGTTGCGCCGCACCTCGGCCTTGTTTCGATCGACGATCTTGAAGAACTGTTCGAGATAGGTCTTTGCGTTGGATTCAACCTGATCGGATGTCAACTGCGGTCTTGTCGCCGAACGTCCCGATGGGTCTCCGACTAACGCCGTGTAATCACCGACGATGACGACGACCGTGTGCCCCAATTCCTGGAATTCGCGCAGTTTCCTGAGGCCGACCGTATGGCCGAGATGGATGTCGGGCGCTGTCGGATCGAATCCCTGTTTCACGCGCAGTGGACGGTTCTCTTTGATCGAAACTGCCAGCTTTTTTTCCAGCTCGCCTTCCGGCAGCGAATCGACAACGTTGCGGGTCAGTATCCTGAGTTGTTCTTTGATGTTTTTCATCTTCCTAAACTTGTATCGGGCTGCCACTGCAATTACTAAACAGGCGTATCAAATAACACCATTTTGGCTTCATAGCAAGATAAAACCTCGGAGCCGTTTCGGCTTAGGAATGTAACGTTTGTATGCAGACAATGTTCATGGCGAAAGAGCGTATGGCAGCTCTTTGTGAAACCTGCCATTATGGTGCGGCTGTGAATATCTGCCGCGCAACGGAAACCGGAGCGATATTTTGTGGTTGAATACTCTAAAAGATGTGACTAACGTATGAAGAAATACGGAGGTCTCATGAGAAAATATGCACTCGTGATAATCGTTCCAATTCTCGCGCTGCTTCTTTCATGCGCCACCACCGGGCCGGGAGGGAAGAAGAGCGTAATTCTGATTTCTGACAGCCAGGAAATCGGGCTTGGGCAGGAATTCGATAAGCAGGTTCGTTCCGAATCGAAAATCCTCGCGGATCAGGACTGGCAGAATTACTTCAACGAAGTCGGACAGAAAATCGTCGCGGTGTCCGACCGGCCGAATATCGAATATCATTTCACCGTTATTGAATCTGATGACATCAACGCATTCGCGACGCCGGGTGGGTATGTCTACATCTACACAGGTTTGCTGAAACTCATGAACACCGAGGCAGAACTCGTTGCGGTGACTGCACACGAGATTTCTCACATTGTCGCGCGGCATGGTGTCAAGAGACTGCAGCAGGCTATGGGGATAGACATACTCTATCAAATAGTGGTTGGCGAATCGGATACCAAGACACTGCAAACTGCAATCGGACTCGGATTGACCGTAGCATTATCGGGCTATTCGCGGGCGAACGAGAGAGAGGCTGATCAGTACGGTATTCTCTATATGACTAACGCCGGCTACAATCCGACAGGCGCGATTAACATGTTCGAACGGCTGGCTTCGGTTTCAGAGGGTCAGCGGAACTTCTTCGAAAACATGTTTGCAACTCATCCCGAAACGCAGGAGCGGATCGACAATGCCAGAGCGGAGATCGCGCAGTTTCCCGCCGATGTGAAAACCCGCGATCTCGGCAAAGGCCGCTACGATCTGATGAAGGGGCGGTTGAAGTGATAGTTCGCCAAGCCTGACATCGAAATCGTAAGAGCGATTGCCACAGTTTTGCGGTACTGATTGCGGTCAGATTTACACACTTTTTGAGATTAAGACTTCAATTCCCGCTTGTGCAATTATTCACAAAGTCGCTCCGTGGATGCAGTAGTTTAACGTGGCTTCGTCGCTTCATTTATCCCTGATTTATATACAGTTATCACGATCTATGTATATGTCTTGCAATACTAAGAAAATTTCAGATATGTCGAAGTTTTAGTTGCATAAGAGTATTTGAGTGATTACTATCAGCCTCGATACTCGCTACGGGTTTCAAGCTGGAGGGGGAACGAACCCGGCTGGAGCCACAGAGAACACGCATGAATCGACATCTGGGTCCCGGCGAAGAGTAAATGCTGGTTAATCCGGCATAATGTATGGAAGGTGAACAGCGGACGTTAACCTGAATCGACACAAGGAGGTGCCCCGCAGGGTCTTGTTGAAATCCAATAGTTTGCTCAAGATGAAGGCTGTTCAAGGTACTTCGCGAGAGGGCTGTGTAGTGGTACTCCCACGAATTTCTCGCGATACTTGACAAATGGAATTTGCTATCTAACACGTTGAAGAAACAGGATGTTAGCTTTGTTATGTCAGCACCAAAGACACCCACAAAGCGAATCTCATGGTTCACTCATAACATCCGGCATCATCGTTGCGTTGGTTCTCGGTGAACTCGCAACACTTAAGCTTTAACATCACCGGGGTGGATGACATGGGGAACCGGATATCAATACGACCGCTTGCGGTCTTCGCAATAACTGCGCTGATGTGTGGCATCGTCTCTGCCAATGCTCACGCGCAGACCAACTCGTCGTCCCATGTTGGAACGACATCTGCCAACTTCCTGAAGATGGGGGTTGGCGCACGCGCCTCCGCTCTTGGAGGAGCATTTGTTGCTATCGCTGATGACGCTACTGCTGGCTACTGGAATGCTGCCGGCCTTGTTCAGATCCCGACCACTGAGATTACTTTCATGCACAACGACTGGTATCTCGACATTAAGTCGGAATATCTCGGCGCCGCATTTCCTGTCTCAAGAACTCTCGCCTTCGGGTTAGGCATTTCATATCTCGATTACGGATCGTTTGATGGCTATGACAGCAAAGATCAGCCGACAGGGTCGTATTCAGCCAATGCGATGGTTGTTTCATCGTCTGGATCGATCCGCCTGACCGACCAGGTCAGTTTTGGTGTCACGGGAAAGTTCTTCTCTGAGGAACTTGACCAATCCTCGGCGAACGGCTACGCAGTCGACGTTGGCGCTCTCTATGTAACGGGAGCTTTTTCACTCGGTTTGAACGTAACGAATCTTGGCGCCGGCCTGCGCCATGACACCGAGGAATTCCCCCTGCCGAGCAGCGTCACGGCGGGGCTGGCATTGAATCTGTACGATGGAAGACTGCGGATTGCATCAGACCTCTCCAAACCACAAGATAACGCCTTTGCAATTCACCAAGGCGTTGAATACTGTTACGAAAACACAGTATTCCTCAGAACCGGATACAGTCATGACTTCAGCGGCACAGACTTGGGCGGGTCAACCGGTATGGCTCTGGGATTGGGAGTCAGGCACTCGTTCGGTTCAATCGACTACTCGTACTTGCCTGATGAACAGATTGGTGATGTTCACAGAATCAGTCTCAGGCTGCAATTCGGCAAGACAAGATAGACCCCGGAAGTTGTCGGAAAGCCAGTACCCTATTCAAGTTTGATCTAACGACTTAGACTGTGTAGTCTCGGATTCATCCATTACATTCGCAACAGCTTTATTGCAAAAGCATGCATATAATCCGCTCCGTTGTGCATTGCTCTGCCTAACGGGGTTGAGAATGTATGCACTTCATATTCTACTAGTTGTGCCATGTTCCGCAATTGGCCACAGCCTATAAATCACTGAACCACAAGCTGTAAGAAGGCTGTGAGAGTCTAATGCGGATATGTGTGCTCCTCTTTGATTTGGATTGTACTAGATTTCTATGATGCATTGGTAAGGTGGCAGAGCATTTGCTCATAGCAAGCGAAACAAGTGAACTATAAACCTCATAGACGGGGGAACGTACTAGAGGATGTTTCAAGAAAACTCAAAAGAACGCGCGCGGAAGAATATTATGAGCAAGAGCAGCTTCCTGACATATCGTCAGGATCTGACTCTTTCTGTTCCCGGATCATCCCGGGCGACATTTCCCGGTGTCCTGCCAGCCAAGCCAAGACCAATTGATCAGATAACTGGTGAAATTGCGCAGTTTGCGGGTGCGGCTGAGTTTGCGTTCAGGGAATTTGTTCTGTCCAATTTCACGATGGCGCTTTTTGTCGTGTATTCGGTGGCAGCTGAAATCAGACCACTTTCATGGATCGAGGAAGTTCTAGGGAAGTTCTCCATCGGTGCGACATCAAAGAGATCCATTGACATCATAGCATCAACAGTAGGATTGATTATCCTGCTGCCATTGTTTGCACTGTTAGCTATCGCTATCAAGCTGGACTCGGATGGACCGGTATTTTTCTCGCAGTCGCGAGTCGGGCGTAATCGCAGGCGGTCTGCTCGCAGAGCTGGAACACAGATGTGTTTCGATCGGCGCGAACGTGATAGACGCCGCGACGACGTCCACGGCCAGCCATTCAAAGTGTGGAAATTCAGAAGCATGGTCAATAACGCAGAGAAGAAGAGCGGTCCGATCTGGGCCACGGAGAATGATCCTCGGATCACACGTGTAGGCTCTTTTCTGCGCAGGACTCGGCTCGATGAATTCCCACAGCTCTTCAACGTCTTGAAGGGCGAAATGAGTCTTGTCGGACCGCGTCCGGAACGACCGGTGTTTGTTGAATCGCTTAGGCATGAGGTCAAGGACTACACTAAGCGGCTTGAGGCGAAGCCTGGAATCACCGGCCTTGCCCAAGTCACCTGCGGTTATGATACTTCGGTGTCGAGCGTGAGAGCGAAAGTCGATCACGACCTTCGCTATATCAGGAGCTGGTCACTGACTCAAGACGTGAAGATTTTGATGAAGACTGTTGTGGTAATGTTGACTGGAAAGGGAGCCTTCTAAGCTGTTTTTGGTGCTGACGAAAGCCGGGCTGTTTATTCAGCCCGGTTTTCAGTTTCTGGCAGTAGTGTTGACACCGCCTCACATTTAAGCCTTGCATTGAGGATCAACTAATTCTATATTTTTCCGACTGAGGTTAGTATACGGGAACCGCGGAACAAGGAGGTTCTGAATCCTTATGCTGTATAATACATTAAAGGTCCTATTCCTCTTCCTTGTAATATCATCGGCAGCGATTGCACAGACTGGTAGCGGTAACCTCACAGTTACCTCTTCGCCTGCGGGGACTGCGGTGATGCTCGATGGAGAGTATGAGCTTGCAGGAGTTACTCCTGTCACGTTCAACCAGAAGCTGTTCGGTGTGTATAAGCTCACAGCTCTGCGTGGCGGGTACGAGAAGTACCAGACAACCCTTGTACTGGTGGGAGATGAACCACGCACGATCAAGTTTGACATGGTTCCGAAGACCCGTTCTAAGGCAGCGTTCAGATCTCTGCTAATCCCCGGATGGGGACAGATGTACTCCGGGCAAAAACTGCGGGGAGCAGCTTACACATTCGGTGCGGCTGCATCGCTTCTTACGTTGGCGATTGTCGACAATAATTTCAGAGACAAGAAGGACGAGTTTAACCGCTTGAACGACGCCTACGTTAGTGCGAGAAGTATCGATGAAAAGCGACGGTTGAAGGTGGGAGTGGATGACGCCCAGCAGGCAGCCTATGACGCTGAGTCCTCCAGAAACATTGTTTTCGGAGTGGCTGCGCTGATTTGGGCATTCAATGTGATAGATGCTGCAGCGTTTTTTCCGGAGAGCGGCTATTCGGTCGGCGGGCCGACCGCCATTTCGATCGATACCGGCGAAGGATTCGATCGCGTGCAGCTGAAACTCGCCGTTAACTTTTAGGTGGTCCAGATGAAGAAGCTAATTATTCTTACTGTAGGAATAGCAGTGCTATTAGGAGCATGCTCCAGGCAGATTGACAAGGTTGCGGATTCAGGTGGCCTGCCGACTGCTCCCGATGCGCCATCGAATCTTGTACTGACTGTCAGTGACGGCAGCCTTGCGCTTTCCTGGGATGCGAGTGCGGCAGCCGTAGACAAGTACCTCATCTATAGAGCCGATTCGACTGCGGCAAGTTTCAGTTTGCTCGATTCCGCAACCACAACGTCCTATATAGATAATGATGTCCAGAATGGGATAAGATACTATTTCAAAGTCTCTACGGTATCTGTGGCTGGGATCGAAGGCCCAAAGTCGCGCTCAGTCGCCGGCATACCTGGATTGTTCTCGATCCGAATTGCCGGAGACGACGAGTACGTGAACAATACTGACGTCACCATTCTTGTCGAGTACCCACCCAATGCTTCGCATATAATGGTGTCAAATGATCTGAGTTTCTCCAGTGCGAAGTGGGAAGGCGTCACACCAGCGGTAACTTGGGAGCTGCCCGATCTGGATGGCTCGCACACGGTCTATGCCAAATTCAAAATGCAGGACGGGAACGAATCGAGTATACCTGTATTCGACGATGTCAAACTGGACAGAGTGGCGTTGATAGAGAGTTTTGTCAGCGATGACGGCGGCGCTGTTCTGAGTGCAGGCGATGTGATACACTTCTCGATGACCACCGGTGAACCTGGCGGAAGAGCTGCTGTGGTACTTCCTGAAATCGGTGAAGCTGCTCTCTTCGATAACGGCACTGCCGGTGACGCTGTGGCACGAGATGGGATATATGAATACGACTTCACGATCCCTCCGGGATATGAATTCGAAAACGGCGCTGTTTTCGGAACGTTCCGTGATGCTGCCACCAACGCCGCGCCGCAATCGGCTATTGACCACCTGATCACAGTTCGCAATGCGCCGAAGCCGGTGACTGTGCATCTCAACGGCGCCTTTCAGAGCAGGCTCGAGATCGCATGGACTATGTCCGAAGATCCTGACTTTGCATCTTATAGAATCTACCGTTCGGAATCGATACCGGTTACTGAGAATTCCGATTTTGTCACCAAACTCGGCACGAGTGCGCAGTTAACAGTTACCGATACGAATGTTGTCCCGGCGACCACTTACTACTACATCGTGATCGTCTCCGATCAGAGTGGGCTCAAAGCCACAAGCAACACTTTGACCGCAAGAACGCTGGCCAATGAGGCTCCCGATGATGTTGTTCTGGCGTACGAGAAAACGAGTGAGACGGGATTCAAGTTGACCTGGACACGAAACGACGATAGCGACTTCGAATCATACAGAATCTATCGTTCTGAAACGCAGGATGTCGACAACGACATCGCGAAACTGTATGCAATTGTCAATACGCAGGGGACTACGACATTTACGGGAGATAACGACGGCGACGTGTATTACTATGTGCTGTACGTCTATGACAGGTACGGTTTGCCGAGTGCCGGCTCTAATGTAGTTCCGTCGCAGTAACCGAGAGGGAAGAGGTTGATCCAGTGGAAAAACTAAATTTCCTGATAAGTGCATATTGCGGGACCATTAAGGCCATGTTCTCATTCAGACTCTGGACCCCGTTTTTCTTGTTTGCGATTCTGTCTTTGGCGCTGGCCTTGGTTCTTACAAATCCATACCTACCCGTAATCGGTCCGATTATGACCGGAATCGCCGAGTTCATAACCGGTACAGAGGCAGTGGCACATTATCCTGATCTCTACGCTCTGCTTCCGCAGACCCATGGATGGCAGACTCTGATTCTGTCGATACTCATTGAAGCACTCCTCATTGCAGTCGGTTTTATCATGTTTAGCGGATACTACAGAAATGAGAGAATCGGTTTCGGTGCGGCTCTAGGTGCTGCCAAGGGGAAATACTTCCAGGTCCTGGCAATCTGGCTATTCTATTCGGTGGTGTTCTTGCTACTGCTTATTTTCCTGCCAAGGCTCTTTGATCCCCTGATTGGCGGGTCACCTAGAAGAACCATGGCGTTCAATTTTGGTATACGACTTTTCGGATCGGGAATACTCGCGATGTTCATGTATGCACTTCCATACATACTGCTTGACGGTGAGAAGTTTGTTGCCGCTCTGGGTAAGTCAGTGCGGACGTTCTTCAGGAACTTCGTATCTTCGTATGTGCTGGCCGTAGTACCTTACTTGCTGGTTTTGCCTCTCAGTGCGGCCTTGTTTGATCCGGTGCTAATCGTGAGAAGATTCTCTCCTGAGCTGGTGTTGTATTTGTTGATCGGTCAGATAGTGGCTAACATGATCGCGAGCTTTGTTTTTGCCTCAAGCGTGTTGCGATTCTACTGGGAGTATGCGGAATAGAGCCTGTGATGTCTCTGTGGGAATCACTTCTGTTCTGGTCTGCCGGAGCAATCTCATTTATATCTGGTGTGCTGGCGTTGAGGGCAAACCAGGGACGAATCCCGCGCCTGCTGTTTCTGCTAATCGCGCTATCGTCCGGCCTCTGCTTTTGGTGCTTTCCGGCGTTCGCCGAATCGACTCTTGATGTTCGCATTGAGTACTTCTTCTTCTGGGCGGTCACTCTTACGCCGTTTCTATGGCTGATCTTTTCACTCACGTTCGCATGCGAGAATTACCGTACCTACATTCGCCGCTGGAAGGTCTGGTTCTGGATTGTCGGAGCATTGAGTGTTTTCTTCGCCGTTATGTCGACCATCACACCCCTCATGATCATTCAGATCGGTGTTTCGGATCGCCCTGAGCTGATCCTGAATCCATACGGCAAATGGTTCATAGTCCTTCTTCTGTTGATATGCTCGTTTGTGCTAATCAATTTCGAAAGCACGTACAGAGCCGCGACTGGTATATACCGCAGGCGTCTCCGGCTCTCGGTGATGACGACTGCGATATTTTTTGCGACAATCATAGTTGCATTGTCTAGCGGAATGCTGAAGACAAGCCTGAGTATCAGATATGTAGAGTTTGCGACGGCAGTTGCGATAGTCATGTACCCGTCGGTGGGCTACTACCTGCGTACTTATCAGCTGCAGAAGTCGGGAGTGTTCATCAAGAGACAGGCGGTCTATTCGTCAGTCGGTATTATTCTGATTGGGATATATCTGATTCTCGTCGGGGCGGTTGGCAAGGCTGTGCAGTTAATCGGTGCGGATTCGAAAGTATTCTATTCTATACTCGCCGCCTTTCTTGTGATAGTTGTTTTCTTGTCGCTGCTTCTGTCAAGCTCTCTTAAGAAGCGAATACGGTCTTTTGTTGATCGATCCTTCTATTCCGGCTCGGCTGCGGATTACCAGGAGGATCTTGCGCTGTTCTCTGAAGATATCTCAACGACATTGAACGTCTCTGACCTTGCGGAGAGACTCTCAACACTGCTTAGAGAAAAGCTGGGTGTGAGTCGGTTGTGGCTTTATCTGGAACACTCACAGCTCCCGGTTTTCACCAGAGTATACCCGGCGATTGAGCGGGTAAGTGGCCAGATCGAAAGGAACAGCGGATTTGTGGATTGGATGTTTCGGCATGGTGAAGCCATCGAATTTGATGACCTGATTGCGCGTTTGAGTTCTGCCGGTGTACCGGTGCCGGATGAGGGGCTTCCCGCCTCAGCTGAAATATCGGTTTGCATGCCTCTGATTGCCAAGCGGCGCATAGTGGGCCTTCTTCTCGTAGGTTCCAGAAAGAGCGACGATAATTTCAGTCACCAGGACATGCAGTTGATCAGTGCTGTCGGAAACCAGTTTGCTCTTGCGGTTCTCTCCGCGCGACTGTCGCAGGAATTGCTCGCCGCCCGCCAAATCGAATCGTTTCACAAATTCTCGACATTCGTAGTTCATGACCTCAAGAATTCGATTTCGATGCTCTCGATGCTGCTGCAGAATTATGAGTCCAAAGCAGACAATCCTGAGTTTCAGAAGTCGGTGCTGGTTACGATTCAGGGAGCTGTTGCCAGGATGCAGTCGGTTATATCGAAATTGAGAGGATCTGAGATGATCGAGTCTCAGACAATTTCGAATTGTAATCCGGTCGATATTGTTGTAAGTTTGCGGGACAAGCTGGGACTTGAGAGTCTGAGCGGTATCCGCTATCGAGAGAATTTCGACAGCACAAGTCCGATAAAGGCAGACGTGGAAAAACTGACTGGTGTGATAGAGAATCTCGTCGTAAACGCTATCGAAGCGATGCCTCAGGGCGGTGACTTGACCATATCGGTTTTCAACGGCTTAGAGACCCTGACGATTGAAGTGAAAGACACCGGAAAAGGAATGGATGCGGAATTCATAAATAAACGGCTCTTCAGCCCATTCGAAACCACGAAGAAGAAAGGACTCGGAATAGGATTGTATCTGTCACGTGACCAGCTTGAGCGCATGGGAGGAACATTCCATGTGGAATCCGAACCCGGCGAACGGACCACGTTTCAGATTGTATTTCCGAGATAGGAATACTCGCTCTTATGGCTGATAATCCAGGGAAGCAGAAAATTCTGATCGTCGACGACGAAGAGGGAATCAGATCACAGATTTACTGGGCTTTGGCGGATCAGTACGAGGTGTTCCAGGCCGGCAGTTCAGATGCGGCTCTCGAGATAATAAGGGAGAGGATGCCTGACCTTGCGACTCTGGATATCGCGCTCTCTTCAGTCGGCGAGGACACTCATGGTTTGGATCTTCTGGTCAGCGCGCTTGAAATCAACCCGAAGATGAAGGTAATCATGGTTACGGGCAATGAGGACAAGCAGACGGCTCTCGAATCGATCAGCGCCGGGGCGCACGATTACTTCCAGAAGCCGGTCAATCTGGATGAGTTGAAAGTGATCATCAGGCGCGCACTGTATGTGAAGCAGCTCGAATCGGAGAATCAGAGCCTTCAATCCAGGCTGGCTCAGAAGAAGGTGTACGAGGATATCATCGGAGAATCTCCGAAGATGGCTGATGTGTTCAGGAAGATCGAGACCATTGCCGCATCCGATTATACCGTGTTGATTTCAGGCGAGTCGGGCACCGGCAAGGAACTCGTTGCAAAGGCAATTCACTCGCGCTCACCGAGGCATGGGATGCCATTCATCACAATCAACTGCGGAGCCATCCCGGAGATGCTCCTCGAATCGGAGCTGTTCGGACATGAGAAAGGTGCGTTCACAGACGCTGTCACGCAGAAGATTGGCAAGTTCGAGTCCGCCGAGGCCGGGACGCTTTTTCTCGATGAGATCGGTGAGCTCTCTCTCGCACTCCAGGTGAAGCTCCTCAGATTCTTGCAGGAGAGGACGATAGAGCGGGTCGGTGGCAATAAGCCAATCAAGCTCGATGTTCGGGTGCTGGCAGCAACTAATCGCGATCTATCCGAGGAAGTCAGCAAGAAGGCGTTTCGCGAGGACCTATACTACAGGCTTTCGGTAATCAATGTGGTTCTTCCTCCACTCAGAGAACGGGGAGATGATGTTATTCTGCTCGCGAATCACTTCCTGGATCGTTTCAGTTTGGAAAGCGATCGGGCAGGATGCAGCTTCGATCCGAAATCGGTTGCAAGAATGAAAGGCCATGACTGGCCAGGAAACGTGCGAGAACTGGAAAATCGAATCAAGAGGGCAGTGATTCTATCGGATGACTGCAAAATAAAGCCACCTTCAATGGGATTTGATCCGGAAAAAGCTGGAAAAACAAAGTCGCTCGACGATTTCAGGAGAGAATCTGAAACGGAACACATCAGAACCGCGCTGGCACGCCACAACGGGAATGTGTCACGCGCTGCGAGCGATTTGGGCGTATCCAGGACAAGGCTCTACGATCTGCTTGAGAAGTATGGGATCGAACGAGATTAGGCTGCCGCTTGATTATTTCCCGCCACAAGCCCCCACAAAATCATCCTAATCGCAACATTCTTCTGACCAAAATCTAAATGAAACGGCTAATCGGCCGATTAGAGAAGTAGTAGATGGAGGTTTCTACTCATACGATGAAGAATATACTACTTGTTGATGATGACAAACAAATTGGCGAAACTCTGACGAAGCTCTTTGACCCGTCCGAGTATCGCTTCTATTGTATTACTGACGGCGATCAGACAATTGACATGATTGGCTCGACAGCAGCCGATCTTGTACTTTTGGATGTCAATCTGCCAACTGTTTCAGGTCTCGATGTGCTCAGGGAAATCAGATCTCAAAACATCGAAGTGCCTGTCATTATGATATCCGGTTTCATCTCGACGGAAAATGCAATCAAGGCCATGCGCGAAGGTGCCTATGAATACATCACGAAGCCGTTTCAGATGGAGCGACTTCTGATGACAATTGCGAAAGCATGCGGTACACAGGCAACGGATATCTCGACTGCTCCAGCACTCAAGAGCAGTGCCGATGCAACCCAAGATGAGATAGTAGGGAGAAGTCCGGAGATCGTCGAAATCGCAAAGCTGATTGGTCAGGTCGCCAAGTCCGACGCCTCGGTTCTCATCTTCGGCGAGTCAGGTACAGGCAAGGAGCTTGTTGCTCACGCTATCCACCGTAATTCAAAGCGCGGCGACGCAGCATTCCTGTCCGTCAACTGTGCCGCTCTGCCCGACACCCTTCTCGAATCAGAGCTATTCGGTCACGAAAAGGGAGCGTTCACAGGCGCTCATGTTCGCAAGCTCGGCAAATTCGAGCTGGCTGACGGCGGCACACTGTTTCTTGATGAAGTTGGCGATATGTCGCTGACAACCCAATCGAAGCTGTTAAGGGTACTGCAGGAGCAGGAATTTGAGAGAGTCGGTGGCGAGCAGACACTGCATGTAAATGTCAGGGTTCTTGCTGCTACCAATAAATCGCTGGTAACGGCAATGAAAGATTCCCGCTTCAGAGTAGATCTGTTCTACCGTCTGAAAGTCGTCTCTATCTATCTTCCTCCACTTCGCGAGAGGCGCAGCGACATTCCGATTCTTGCCGATCATTTCACCAACATGTACTCAGATCTCTCCGGCAAGCAAATAAGAGGGACATCCAAGAAGGCAATGCAGCTCCTGATGAACCACAACTGGCCCGGCAATGTAAGGGAGCTCGAGAACAATATCCACACGGCCGTGGTGATGACCAAGAACGAGATCCTGCAACCGGATGATTTCCCGATCGCATCAGATGCAGGTGAGCATGTTCAAGTCGATTTTGAAGCAATCAAGGATGACTACACAAGGATGTTTGACGATTTGATAGATCCGATATTCGATAAAATCATGAACGTCTCCGCAGGTCAGGTCTTTTACCATCTGCAATCGGCACTCGAGAAATCAATTATTCGAAGAGCGTTGTCACGTCTCAAATCAAACCAGGTCAAAACCGCACAGGTGCTCGGCATTTCACGCAACACCCTGCGTGACAGAATGCAGAAGTACGAGATTTTCTAACAAACCGGATCCCTTTTCTCGAACTCTCAGTTCTGACTCAGCGATCTCAATTTCAGATATGCGTTGAGAAGTGAACCGCTGCGTGAAGCCAGGGGAGAGGATCACATTAATTGAAAAACGGAGCGACCTGAGCCGCTCCGTTCATTCGCCCTGCATTGGAGGCTGAAGAAAATGTATATCTAGTTTTCCGCCACAACCTTCTCCATCCAGCTCACCTTCTGCATGATTGCAATCAAGGGAGTCCCCGGTGGAAGTTTTGTCGGGTCCTTCAAGTCCTCATCGAATGCCCAGTTTCGATTAGGGGCAGTGTAGTACGCGCCGTAGGACCAAGGTGCGTTCGCTTCTTTTGATAGCCATAGATCGACGGCAGATCCCATCCAGTTGAAGTCAATGCCGCTCCACTGCTCCAGGAATCTCGGCAGATTCTCGAATCCTCCGTTATAAGCGCTGCCCCCTTCTCCGGTATTCTGATTGCCGGTCATGTAGCTACAGTTGACGGTTGTCTCGGAAGCGTTCCTATTCGACAGTGGCTGAGAGCTGTTTGCATCATTCCAATTGTTCGAAAGGATGGTCAGTGCGTCGGTCATAACGGCTGACGGCTTCTTGTTGACAGTGTTGTAGTCCCCCTGAATGTAGACCGAGTTTCTTGAACTCAGTGTAAAGGGCTGACCAATGTCGCTGGCATTCACCAACCGTGTAGCCTTGAGATTCGCACCGCCGGTGGTGTTGGCCGTGTACATGATGCCGTTCGACGGGAAGTATGCCGAGTTCTTGAAATTGCTCATGTCGATGTCCCAGGAATTCACTGTATTGCCCTGATGAGCGTCATAGAACGAATTCGTCGTCAGCGATCCTTCGGCTATCAGTGCGGCAGTGACGTCAATCCAGGAACCGTCGATCTGCTGGTATGATGCGACACCGTCAATGATCTTCAGAGTTGCTTTGTTCTCATATGAATCCGCAGATTCGGTGGCGGTAGCGATCATATTATCGGGGACACCCGATGATACCACCGGCAGCTCAAGCTCGGTAATTCCATGATCGCTGTCTTCGACCATACCGCCCCAACGAGAAATCGACTCCGCTACCCAGTCAGGATCAGTCGAGTCGAGCCATGTGCCACTATCATACATCTCCTGATAGGTTCCGTTCGCATCCATAATCCTCACATCGCCACTTGACGTACTCTGTCCGGATCCCGGTTTACGACCATGAAATATGTTTCCGGCTGCGCTCGTGTACGAATCGATATTAAGTTGATTGCCTGACTGCAAATAGAGATTGCCGTTCGAGTGAACTCGGCCTCCAAGCGTCATTGGTGGCCCCGGAGCTATCTCCAGATCGTTCTCATAGAATACCGCGAACTGGAACAGAGGAACCAGATCACACTCGATTCCCTGGACAAGAGTCGCCTCTGTTTCAGTTCCTCCGGCAGTCGCGGTCGCCGTGATTTCATATGGCGTCGCGAGCGCGTAGAGTCCTCTATATGTCCCGTTCGACAAATCCTTGGTCTCGGACGCACTTGTCTGGGTCGTGGTATATGTTACTGCGAAGCGGCCCAGGTTCAGCGTTCCGCTCGGCAGCGGATGCGGCGCTGCACCGGTTGTTCTGTAGGCGTGCGCCATCTCTGTAGATGCCTTTTCGAGCGCGGCTTCGGCGGCATAGAACGAGTTCATGTAATTGACTTCGTTCCCTGCTATGTTGACTTCGACCGTCGATGTCATCACAGAGTTGATGCCGATCAGCGTTAGCATTAAGAGCAACGCCAGAAAGATGATCATTGTGAAGCCGCTATTTGATCTCAGTTTCTTCATTGTTGACTCCCGTAAAATAATCATAAAGCGAGATTTCTCACCTGAATGCTCGTGGTCAGAGAATCATACCTGTAGTCCTTTAGGAGCAAGTCTTCCTTGTTGGTGCGTGCAACAAGCACGAGATCGACCTGACGCACGTATCGCGACATGTTTATCGTATCCACTATCGTTCCGTCTGTCAGCACATATCGAATCTGCAGATCGCTGATATTGTCAGAGTAAATGTCTGCCGCATTGGCGTGCTCCTGTCGCATCAAACGCGGATGAGTGCTGTCGGACCAGTTATCAATGAAGTACCTGAAAACATCAAATGTATATATCTCACTGCCGGTCGGGTACTTCTTCGACAGAGGCATAGTGTTATGCTGGATGTGGAATGCAGCCTCCTGCACATGTGTAATGACGAAAAACTCGCCCTCTTCCGCGAATGGGTCGTATATGTACGCCCATTGGTCATCCTCGAAGCAACCGAGATCACCCTGGCACTTCAGCTCGGCTGACGGCTTCGGCATAGGTGCCGAAAGCGTAGTTGTACACATAGGTTCGTGCAGGAATACCAGCGTGATCGAATCCGGTATCGATGTCCCCGGTGTTCCGGATGATACTATAGCCTCCAGTCCCTGGAAGGGGATACCGTAACCGGCCATCCGGGTCTTGGATGCTATTTCGTCGACTCCTGCGCGGCCGTTCTGCTGAAGGTCGGAAACACCTTCCTGGATAATCCAGTTCTTATGCTGATGGATATAGATCTCGACAGCCGCTGCCGTCGCAATTATGCCGATGATCGACGCGATCATTAACTCCATCAGAGTGAATCCGAGGTTATTTCTGATTTTCTTGATCATAGTGTCACCTTTTGAATGATATCACTTTGCCTTTATGTAAGTTTGAGTGGAGCATGCGTGATCGCGTGCGTCGATATCTGTCCAGTTGACTGCGACCGTGACGTCATAAAGACCAGGCGTGCCCAGAGCCGAGATGTCCCAGGATCGCAGGACACCGCTAACGACATCGCTACCAGAATTGAGACTCGCTTCCGGCGTGCTCTTCAGTTGCTCGATCTTCTCTCTTATCAACTGCGACGAGAGGGTCTCCATCTCCGACCAACTGTTACTCTGGATTGAAACCACGAGCATCGACATTAGGAGCAGCAATCCGAGACTGAAGATAAGGAGACCGACCATTACCTCAAGTATCGAGAAGCCGTCCTGAGCGAGCATTTTCCTGAGTTTTTTCATATTTTGACCTCGCACATAAAGTTTCACTTGAAAGCTTTGCAAATGTGATACCAGCGCAGCACCAAAATATGAGCAGTACTTCAGTACGCTGGCACACAACGACTTAGGCGCATTCTCGGTGTGCGAAGTCTGGAGCGAGGCGATGCTCTATGCACTTTCGATTATGGGGGAGAACCAACACATGTAGGAAAGGTCGGCTTTCGATCTTTGCTTGGTTTGGTGCCCTGTGGCGCTGTATGCTGTGGCTCCTGTGAGTGCCGCAAGAGAAAGCGCAGAGGAACAGCCACTGCGCCACACTCTGAATGACGGGCAGATTGCCACGGCAGGTCAGAATGCCAGGTTTCTCACCGGCACGCGCCCAGAAATGGGGCCGAATACGGTCCAATGTGGCACTCAGGAGGCTCACAGACGCCAGCAGAAGACTGCTGAGAACCGAACTCGCGGGAAGATGTCCTTGTGGACATGCTCGCGGGCAGGAATCCTTGATGACCCGTCAGGATGGAAATCCTGACGGCTGCGAAAAAGAACAAAGCGACGTGGCGATCTCAATGTCTCACCAAGTGCACACAGGAGCTGTGCTCCTGTGTGTGCTGTGCGGAGGCAGGGAATGACATCCGCAGTGTCCTATAATATATATTATGTAAACGTGCGGGGCTGAATCTATTCGACATCTGGGATCTGCGATGATCAGGTTGAGATTCTTACTTCACGACAAGATTGACAAGTCGGCCCGGTACAACAATCTCTTTGATGATCTGCTTGCCTTCAATGAACTTCTGAACGCGCTCTGAGGCCTTTGCTGCCACCAGAAGCTGCTCTTTACCCGTGTCAGCCGGGACATCGATATTGTCGCGGACTTTGCCGTTGATCTGAACGACTATCGTGATAGTATCAGCCACGATTGCGTTAGCATCGTATTCCGGCCAGTGCGACTTGAAGACGCTCGTCTTGTATCCGAACATCTCCCAGGCTTCTTCAGCCAGATGCGGCGCCAGCGGCGCAACAAGCTGTGTCATTTTCTGCAGCATGTACGGATAGAATTCCGGGTTGTCCTGCTGCTTCAGGTCAGCGGAATCATTCATGAATTCCATTATGGCCGCAATGCAGGTATTGAAATGCAAGTCATCGATATCGTGAGTGACCTTTTTAATCGCCTGATTCAGCTTGACGTAGATATTCCACGCCGCCTGGCCGAGGTCATCTTTGGTGAAGTAGCGCTTTAAGTCCAGAGGTTTGCGGTCCTGGCAGCCATCTATCAGCCTGTAGAATTTGGTCACGAATCGCTCGACACCGATGACGGCCTCGTCCGACCAGAGAACGTCTTTCCCAGCCGGAGCGGCAAAGAACATAGCGAGACGCGTCGTATCGACGCCCCTCTCCCCCATCACATCAATCGGAGAGACGACATTCCCCTTGGAGCTCGACATGGGCACGCCTTCGGCATCGTTGACCATGCCGTGATTGACGAGCCTCAAAGCCGGTTCATCGATATCTAGATAGCCGATATCCTTCAAGAACTTCGTGAAGAACCGGAAGTAAAGCAGATGCCCTGTGGCATGTTCGAACGTACCGCCAATATAGAGATCAACCGGCAGCCACTTGCGCGCCTTTTCTTTGTCCCACGGCTCGTTATCATTGTGGTTATCAGCGTATCTGAATAGATACCACGAGGAGCAGACAAACGTATCCATCGTGTCAGCGTCCCGTTCAGCAGGGCCGCCGCACTTGGGACAGGTCGTATTGATGTATTCCTTGGCATCGGCCAGCGGAGATCTGCCTTTCGGGACGTAGTCGTCGATTTCAGGCAGCAGAATCGGCAGGCTTTCGGCTTTTTCAGCGACCGGACCACATTTTTTGCAGTGGACAATCGGGATCGGACATCCCCAGTACCGTTGGCGGGATACGAGCCAATCTCTCAAGCGATAGTTTATCTCAAATCCGCCAATACCTTGTTTATCAGCATATTGTGTGACTGCCTCTATTGCAGATTCGCCCTGCTTCCCATCGAAATGATCCGAATTCGTCATCGTGCCGAGATCGACATACGCCTCAGTCATATCGTCGACTTTCAACGTGCGATCAGGCGGATTGATGACCACTTTGATCGGAATGCCATACTTCCTGGCGAACATAAAGTCGCGCTGATCGTGAGCCGGGACTGCCATCACGGCACCCGTTCCATAAGATGCGAGCACATAGTCGGCGATCCAGAGCTGGACCTTCTCGCCGGAGAATGGGTTCATTGCATAGCAGCCTGTGAATACACCGTCTTTGTCATCGCTGGCTGTAGTGCGCTCGATGTCAGTCTTCTCAATAGATTTCTGAATATAAGCAGTGACCTCTGCGTTCTTGTCCGCCGGTATCGGCAGCCTTTCAACGATATCAGCCTCGGGGGCAATTGCCATAAACGTGACACCATAGACGGTGTCGGGACGCGTAGTGAAAACGGGCAGCTTCTCCCCTGTTCCGTTGATCGCGAAATCGATCCTGCAACCGGTCGATTTGCCGATCCAGTTGCGCTGCATGATCCTAACGCTTTCGAGCCATCCGGGCAGATTATCTAGCCCCTGATGCAGCCGCTCGGCGTAATCGGTGATCCTGAAGAACCACTGTTTCAGCTTACGCTTGGTCACCGCGTTGTGGCAGCGCCAGCACTTCCCTTCGGCGTCGACCTGCTCGTTTGCGAGCACAGTGTTACAGTCCATACACCAATTGACAGAAGCTTCTTGCTGAAAAGCGAGATTCTTCTCGAAGAGTTTTATGAACATCCATTGAGTCCACTTATAGTAATCGGGAAGGCAGGAAGCGACCTCTCGGTCCCAGTCGTAGGAGATGCCGACTTTCTTAAGAGTGGACTTCGACTTTTCGATATTTGCAAGCGTCCAATCGCGCGGGTGGAGCTTGTGCTTAATTGCTGCTCGCTCCGCCGGCAAGCCAAACGCGTCCCATCCGAATGGATGCAAAATATCATGTCCCTGCATCATCTTCCATCGCGCCATCACATCGCCGTACGTGTAGTTGCGGAAATGCCCCATATGAATGTCGCCGGAGGGATAGTTGAACATCACAAGCACGAAATAGGGATTCTTCGGCATGTCAGGAGCCTTGAACAGTTTAGTCTTATCCCAGCGCTTTTGCCATTTGGTCTCGATTTCCGAGAATGGATAGCCGCCGGTCGATTGCTTCGCCGGTGCCTCAGTCTTAGATTTTTCCATCATTGAACTCGTTTTCAGTCGTCCGGAAAAACGACAAATCGTAATTCTTCAAAACAATAACAGACGCAGCCCGAAGAGGCTGCAAGCCATGATTATATACCCATTAGCACCGTTTGGCAATGGAAAACTTTGTCGGCTATAGTGAATCTATCGTCTGAATACTCTGAATCTGAACCGGCTCCTGTCCGCTATCAGGAAATTCAGAATCGATGAGATGATCGAAATGCAGACCGACGCGATCAGAGCTATCACGAATCCACCGACTTCAAAACCCTGCACCAGAATGTCGGTCAGTTTGAGAAGGAGTGTATTTATGACGAGAACGAAAAGGCCGAGTGTGAGTACGTTGATCGGCAGTGTTACGAAAACGAGAATCGGCTTCAGCCATGCGTTCAGAACACCGAGGACCAGAGCTGAGACTATCAATGTCGTGGCATTGTCGACCTCTATGAGACCGAAGAATTCGGCGACTATGAAAATCGAGGCGAAGTATATCAGCCATCTTATGAGAAATCTCTTCATCATCTTCCCTTCCAGTCGTGAGTAAACGGTGCAAACATCCCTATGATTCGCGCTTTGACGACTTCCAGCCAGAGGAGTTTCCCGTTCATGATCTTGGTTCTCAATGTAAATCGGTTGTCGAATCTATTCAAGGGAATTCTTGGGATGGCGAATCTGCCGCCCCACAGCTTTGGATCGCCGTTCAGAGAACAGAAGGCGCGATAGTAGCCTGCTTTCTTCACAGCGGCAATAACATCCGGATTGAACTTGCCGAATGGATATGAGAAACACTCAAACAGATCCAGATTGACGGCTTTGATTTCCTGAGCCAGTTTCTCTTCTGACAGGCGCGTCAGGTCTGGATGGGATGCTGAATGCGATCCGAAGAAGACGAGCCGACTCGCGGCCATCTCATCGATCTGCTCAGGAGAGAGATGTTTTCGACCCGAGTTACGATAATCCCAGGCGGCATCTTTGCCAGTATAATCACGCACTGTGAAGACCAGAGCAGGTATAGTTTTGGCTTTGAGGATGGGATACACATGCTCATAGAATGACTCGAAACCATCGTCAAATGTCAGCAGAATCTCCGATGAAGACTCCGATGACAGGAAATGTTCTGGAGAGACAAAGGTGAACCCCTCCGCCTGGACTTCATCCACAAATGTAAGAAACTTGCTGACTGCTATCTCGCTTGCAGATAACAACGACGGTCGAGGCACGACTTCATGTATCAGGAAGCACCGGATAGGGTGCCTCATGTGCGATTTAAGCAATACAATCCAGTACAGGTAAGCGAGAGAGAATGCTAGCAGAATGGCAACGAGTATAACAATCAGCCACATGCTCAGGAAGATAAGTTCTTCCAGGCTATCTCGTCAAGCACCGATTCTTTGACCGGACCAAGAAAAGCGGCTGCGCAGCGATCGAACTTGAAGATCGAAACTGCCGCTTCATTCAGGTCATCGAGAGTCACTTTCTCTATGTTGCTGAGTGTATCCTCAAGCGACTCATATCTATTATATCCGAGTTCATGACGTGCGAGACGGTTCATTCTGCTGCTTGATCCTTCAAGGCCGAGAACGAGATTGCCTTTGAGTTGCTGCTGCGCAGATTCAAGCTCGGACTGCGAAACGTTTTCATCTCTGATCCTGGCAATCTCGGTGAGTATCACATCCGTACTCTGGACCACCTTCTTGTCATCTGTGCTGAGACAGACACAAAACGTACCGCAGTCCCTGTAGTAATCCTGATACGTGTAAACAGAGTAAGCGAATCCAAGCTCCTCTCTGACTGCCTGGAAAAGACGCGATGACATCCCAGCCCCGAGAATGCTGTGAAGAACCAGCGTGGCGAATTTGTTTGGATGCGCATATCTGTATCCCGGAAAACCAAGGCAGATGTGAGTCTGGTTAGACTCTCGGGAGCTTACAGTGCGCTTAGGCGTCTCTCCGCTGTACTCCGTTTGAATTGCTGCCAGCGGATTCTCGGTCTCAAGGAGGAGCTTCTCCTGTAGCATCTCTACCAGTCTATCATGATCGACATGCCCGGCGGCCGCCACGACGATTCGTCCCGAGGTGTACTTGGTCTTCATAAACTCAGCCAGTTCATTGCGAGTCATAGCCGAGATCAACTCCGTTGTTCCCATTATGGGATTGCCAAGAGTGTGATCTGTCCAGATCGCTCTGGAGAAGAGATCGTGAACATGATCCGAAGGCGTGTCGAGCACATCATTGATCTCATCGATTATGACGTTGCGTTCCTTCTCGACGTGATGTGCTGCAAGCGTGGAGTTCATAAGCATGTCGGTAAGGATGTCGACTGCCGCGGGGAGATGTTCATCGATTACGCGAGCGTAGAAACAAGTCTGCTCACGGCTGGTGAATGCATTCAGGTTTCCACCGAGGGATTCGAGAGCGGACGCGATCTCAAGAGCAGTTCTGGACTCGGTGCCCTTGAACAGCATATGTTCAATGAAATGGCAGATGCCGTTTTCAGAGTTCGCTTCGTCGCGGGACCCTATATCAACCCAGATGCCGATAGAGGCTGATTTCAGATGCGGCATGCCCTCAGTAACGACTCTGACGCCGTTGGGAAGAACGGTCTTCTTGTAATCCGTCATAGCAGCCCCCGGGCTATCTGGATCTCGGTCTGTACGGACCTCTGCTGGGCCGTCGATCATCGTCCCTCGGGGGTCTGCGATCACCATCTCTCGGTGGCCGCCGATCTTCATCGGAATAACCTTCAGGTCTCTCCAGAAGTGCCTTGCGCGAGAGCCGCACCTTGCCATCCTGATCAATGTCGATAACCTTGACATTAACCTTGTCACCCAACCTGAAGACGTCCTCTACCCTCTCAATCCTGCGGTAGTCGATTTCCGAGATGTGTAGCAGGCCGTCGGTCCCGGGAAGTATCTCAACGAATGCACCAAACGTGGCGATTCGCCTGATAGTGCCTTCATACTCCTTGCCGATCTCAGGCTCTTCGATAAGCGCCAGAATGCGTGCCTTCGCCGCTTCTCCTGCCTCACCTCCGACAGCCGCGATAAAGACAGTGCCGTCATCCTCGATATCGATCTTGGCGCCTGTTTCCTCGATGATAGAACGAATCATCTTGCCACCCGGGCCAATGATCTCACCAATCTTAGACTGCTTGACTTTGAGGATGATAATTCGCGGAGCATAAGTTGATAGCTCTGCGCGCGGTTTGTCGATGGCCTTATTCATCGATTCGATGATGCTTAAACGAGCATCTCTCGCCTGGTTCAGAGCAGTCCTCATAATATCCAGTGTAATACCGGTAATCTTGAGATCCATCTGGAAGGCCGTGATTCCCGTCTCAGTACCCGTAACCTTGAAGTCCATATCTCCGTAATGATCCTCGGCTCCCAGAATATCCGTGAGCACCGCGACTTCGTCACCCTCTTTGATGAGACCCATTGCAATGCCTGCAATAGGACACTTGATCGGAACACCAGCGTCCATGAGCGCAAGACTTGATCCGCAGACTGATGCCATCGATGAGGAACCGTTGGATTCCAGAATATCCGAAACCAGACGGATAGTATATGGGAAATTGTCTTCGGTCGGGATAATCTTCTCTACCGATCTTTCAGCCAGTGCACCATGTCCAATCTCGCGACGACCCGGTCCTCTCATCATACGCACTTCGCCAACAGAGAATGGCGGGAAGTTGTAGTGGAGCATCAGTGACTTCGTGGTCTCCCCCATGATATCATCGATCCGCTGTTCATCAGCTTTCGATCCGAGAGTGACCGTCACCAGCGCCTGAGTCTGCCCACGAGTGAACAGTGCTGAACCGTGAGTACGAGGAAGGATTCCCACCTCGCAGGATATATCTCTGATGTCGGTAAGACCGCGTCCATCCATCCGCACTTTGTCTTTGATGATACGCTTGCGCATATCCGCCTTCTCGATCTCTTCGACGATGCCTCTGATTGCATCCCGGGACTCGGGATATTCCTCCTCGAGTTCACTTGCGGTTGTGTCTATGAGATCGGTGAACTTGTCGGCACGTTCCTGCTTGTCCAAGAGGAAGTTGATTCCGGGAATTGCAGACTTTACTTTGTTCTTAACCTTAGACTCGAACTCCTCGTTTGACTCCGGAGGCTTGACCTCTCTCGTTGGTTTGCCCACCTTGGCCTTCAGCTTTTCAATTGCCTCAACGATTCTATTGATCTCGGCATGTCCGAAGCTGAGAGCAGTGAGCAGTTCTTCTTCTGATATCTCTCTGCACCCGCCTTCGACCATAGTGACGGCATCTGCGCTGCCTGCCATGATTATGTTCATATCGGATTCTTCAAGCTGAGCAAGCGTCGGATTAACGACAAGCTGACCGCCTACTCTGCCGACTCTCACACCCGCAATCACTTTCGCGAATGGGATGTCGGAGATGCTAAGCGCTGCCGAGGCTCCGATAAGGCCGAGAACGTCAGAATCGTTCTCCTGGTCAGAAGAGAGCACCGAGATCAGTACCTGTGTATCGCATCTGAAGCCATCGGGGAAAAGCGGACGTATGGGACGGTCGATAATACGACATGAGAGAATCTCTTTCTCAGACGGACGACCTTCACGTTTGAAGAAACCTCCCGGTATCTTCCCCGCGGCGGATGTTTTTTCTCGATAATCAACTGTGAGCGGGAAGAAATCCCATCCCACTTTCGGCTCTTTGTTGGCGCATGCGGTTGCGAGAATCATTGTGTCGGCGTAACGAACTGTGACGGCGCCGTCGGCTTGTTTTGCGAGGCGACCGGTCTCGATGGTCAGAGTCTTGCCTCCAACCTCGAGTTCAATCTTTTCAATCATTTGTAGACCTTTTCAATCTGTGTCGGGTACAATTTAGCGGCGTAGATCGAGCTTTTGAATCAATTCGCGATAAGCTTCAATGTCGCTGCCCTTAAGATAGTCGAGAAGCCTTCTTCTTCGACCGACGAGCTTGAGAAGACCATGTCGTGAATGGTAGTCTCTTTTGTGGTTTTCCATGTGCAGAGTGAGTTCATTGATTCTCTGTGTCAGTAGTGCTACCTGCACTTCCGGAGAACCCGTATCTTTGTCATGAAGGCTGAAATGCTGCACGATCTCAGCTGTCTTTTCTTTCGCTAACGGCATGTTACTCCCTATGTACGTGACAAAATGTCTCTGATTTCTTTTTCATCTTTCGCGATCTGCACGACGAGCTTGTCAGCAGATTCGAATTTTATGCTATCGCGAGTGCGATCAAATATATCAACGTCGACTTGTCTATGATACATATCCCCTTCGAAATCGAATATGGCAACTTCGAAATCGAAAATGCTGCGATCCTCGCCGATGTACATCATGCCGGGTAGCCAATTTCCATTGATTCTAACCTTGGCCGCGTAGACACCGCTCATCGGGATAAGTTTGTCTTTGTGCGCACGGACGTTAATCGTCGGATATCCGAGCCCACGTCCGACACCTCTTCCTTTCACGACTTCGCCGGAAATGCGATACGGGCGATTTAGCATGGTCATAGCCGAGCGAAATCTCCCTTCAAACAGTTCCTTCCTGATACGGCTGGAATGGACAGGCTCGTTCTCGTAGAGAACAGGAGTCTGGATTTTCGCCTCGAAGCCATACTTTGTTGCAATCTCCTCAAGAAATCGGCCATTGCCTTCACGCTTTCTTCCGAAAGTGTGATTGTAGCCAACGACCACCACCTTCGCGCCGAATTTGCCAGCGAGAATCTCACGCACGTAGTCCTCTGCCTGCAAAATGGCTAATTGCGTATTAAACTCAAATAAGGCCATGTAGTCAAGCCCAATTTTCTCCAGGATGCTGGTTTTCTCATCGAAAACTGTCAGAAGCGGAATCCTCCTGCTCGGGCGTAACACCATGGCAGGATGAGGCTTAAATGTCAAGAGAACAGTCGGCAATCCGAGCTTCTGGCCCGCCTCTATAACCTGCCGCAGCAACTCACAGTGTCCCAGGTGAATTCCGTCAAATGTCCCCTGTGTCAGAACACACCCATCAGGAAAGGCGTTCGGTGAGTCGAGATTGAGCTGGATTACTTTCATTCAAATAACTCTGATATATTTAAAGACCGGATTCAGGTCGGTTTTATTCATCCGCAGTTCTGCACTGCCTATGAGGGCTTCACCGACCGCGAGAAGTTTACCTGAGGCATCAATTAGCGAAATCCTCTGACCGACTTCGAAGTCCTCTGATGCTTTCGTAATATATGATCCCAATACATCGGCTCCGCCCTGTATGCCGGAGACACACGAATCGTCAACAGTTAGTGACGGCAGCTTCAACGCATCCGAAAGAGCGATCAGCTTCTCGTCCAGTCGACCAAGTTCTCTTCTGGCGCCGATCTGACCGAGCGTCAGAGCGTCATCAAGTTCGAACCTCCCAATGCGGGTGCGGCAAAGATCGAACAGATGCGCTCCACTGCCGAGTTTTCGACCGAGATCGTTTGCAAGCGAGCGTATATATGTCCCCTTCGAGCAGACGACCTCTATCTTGATATGCGGAGGATCGAATTTCAGCAGTTCAATGCGTCGGATGGTGACCATTCTGCGCTTCACCGGAACGTCGATATCTTTCCGTGCATACTCATACAGTGGTTTACCGTTATACTTGACAGCAGAATGTGGCGGCACGATCTGCTCGATATCTCCCTTGAAGGACTCCAGCGCTTCCAGGACATCGCTCTCCGATATTGCGCTCCAATCAGACTCCCTGGTGACGACACCGTAGCGATCAAATGTATTGGTAGATTTGCCCAGAAGGATATCTGCTGTGTATTCCTTCTCTTGACTCGAAAGAAACTGCACCAGTTTAGTGGCTCGACCTACGCAGACAAGAATTAGACCCCTTGCAATTGGATCAAGAGTGCCGCAATGACCGATCCGTCTGACGCCGAGGATTTTCCTCAGTCGAGCGATAACATCAAATGAAGTAATTCCGTGGTACTTGTTTATCAACAACATGCCGTCATTCATGGTGGTTGAGCAGTTCCTCTGCATATTTGAAGA